>NZ_LZKE01000093.1:0-107319 GCF_001672675.1 Mycobacterium sp. E2327 | reverse complement strand
AGGCCCGCGACTGCAACGACGTTCGGCGTCACCAGGACGATGCCGATCCCGAACAGGAGCATCGCACCGTAGATGGGATTGCGGATCCGGCCGAACGTGCCGGTGTGCACCAGCGTGGTGGTCTCCGTGGTGTCAACCCCGATCCGCCAGGAATCACCCATCTACGGTGCGATGCTCCTGTTCGGGATCGGCATCGTCCTGGTGACGCCGAACGTCGTTGCAGTCGCGGGCCTCATCCTGCTCGTCGCCACGATCGAGCTGCAGGTCCGCCGCGTCGAGGAACCATACCTGCTGCGGACCCACGGCGACACCTACCGCGCCTACGCCGCCAGTGTCGGGCGATTCGTCCCCGGGGTCGGCCTCATTCGTTAGCGTAGCGCGGGCCCGCACCGCATCTGATTGTCGGTGTGAGGCGGACAAGTCGGCATCTCTCATCTGCTTCTGACCTGCGGTTGGCAGTGGTTGGCAGCGTGTGGCGTCGATCTGGCAGCGGTTTCCGAGCAGCCTCGGTGACGACTGTTGTCAGCATCGAGGAGGAACACGATGTCCACCACCGCCACCACCATTGACCGCACAGGAACTCGCGACGGGTTGCTCCGTTTTGCCATGCGTGCCGACGCCGTCATCAGCGGATTGGTCGGCCTGGCCGGTATCCCGCTGGCCGGCCGGCTCGCCGACCTATCGGGCACGACGAAGGCATTCGAGTACGGCATGGCCGCGTTCTTGATCGCCTACGGCGTGGCCGTGCTGGGGCTGGCCGCCTTGCCGTCGGTACGCCGCGCCGGCATGGGCGTCATCGTTGCCAACCTGCTTTACACCGCGGCCGCCATAGTCCTCGTGCTCGCGCATGTCTTTCCATTGACCGCGGCCGGCGTCGTGTTGAACCTGGCGGCCGGCGCCTACACGCTGATCTTTGCGGAGCTGCAGTACCAGGGCTGGCGTCGCGCAAGGGCGTGAGCCGGGCCTAGTCTTCGGGCACCTCGCGCTCGATCTCGTCGAGCCAGATGCGCGCCGACATGTCCGACGGGGCGCGCCAATCGCCGCGCGGCGAGAGCGCGCCCCCGTGCGACACCTTGGGGCCGTTGGGCAGGGCCGAGCGTTTGAACTGGCTGAAGGAGTAGAACCGCTGCACGAACACTCCCAGCCAGTGCCGGATCTCCTTGAGCGAGTACGACGGTCGCTTGTCTTCGGGGAAACCCGGTGGCCAGTTGCCCTGCTCGGGGTCGCTCCACGCGTGCCACGCCAGGAAGGCGATCTTCGACGGCCGGAACCCGAAGCGCAGCACATGGAAGAGTGAAAAGTCCTGCAGGGCAAAAGGTCCGACCTTGGCCTCGCTGCTCTGCAGCTCTTCCTCCTCACCGCTCGGGACGAGCTCCGGCGTGATCTCGGTGTCCAGCACCGACTGCAGCACGTCGCACACATCCGATTCGAACTGGCCCGACGAAATGACCCAGCGGATCAGGTGCTGGATCAGCGTCTTGGGGACACCGCCGTTGACGTTGTAGTGCGACATCTGGTCGCCGACGCCGTATGTCGACCAGCCGAGGCCCAGCTCGGAGAGGTCACCGGTGCCCAGCACGATCCCGCCGCGCTGATTGGCAAGCCGGAACAGGTAATCGGTGCGCAGGCCGGCCTGGACGTTCTCGAACGTGACGTCGTAGACCTTCTCGCCCCGCGCGAACGGGTGGTCCATCTCCTTGAGCATGAGCCGTGCGGTCTCGGTGATGTCGATCTCCGAAAAGGTGACGCCCAGCGCGCGGCACAGCTCGATCGCGTTGCGCTTGGTACGATCTCCCGTCGCGAAGCCCGGCAGCGTGAACGCCAGGATGTCGCTGCGCGGCCGTTCCTCGCGGTCCATCGCGCGGGCGGCGACGATCAGCGCGTGCGTCGAATCCAGCCCGCCGGAAATCCCGATGACCACCTTGGGGTAGTCCAGCGCCCGCAGCCGCTGCTCGAGACCGGAGACCTGAATGTTGTAGGCCTCGTAGCAATCCTGTTCCAGCCGTTGCGGATCGGCCG
Source organism: Mycobacterium sp. E2327 (assembly GCF_001672675.1). Lineage (NCBI taxonomy): Bacteria > Bacillati > Actinomycetota > Actinomycetes > Mycobacteriales > Mycobacteriaceae > Mycobacterium > Mycobacterium sp. E2327. The sequence goes on along the minus strand of NZ_LZKE01000093.1, from coordinate 105,300 downwards.
GCACGAACGGGAAGCGCTCGATCTCGCGGCGCAGCCCGATGTCGCCGGCGGGCGGGTCGAGCCGGAACTCGATGCGCCGGAACGACTCTGCCGTCGTCCGGTGGTGGCGCCGGTTGTCGTCGAAGGTGCCCATCCGCAGCCGTTCCGCGCGAAGCAGCTCGAGGTCGACGTCGGCGACGCTGCGCCGCTCTCCCTTCGGGAAGCGCTCGGACGTGGCGAGCAGCACGCCGTTCTCCCAGACCATGGTCTGGCCGTCCCAAGCCAAGTCGGTCGTCGACTCGCCCTCCCCGGCGGCGGCGTAGACGTAGGCGGCCAGGCACCGCGACGACGCCGAGCGCGCCAGCAGGCAACGGTCCTCGGCGCGCCCGATCGTGATCGGGCTGCCGGACAGGTTGGCCAGCACCGTCGCCCCCGCCAGTGCCGCCTCCGCGCTGGGCGGGATCGGCACGAACATGTCCTCACAGATCTCGACGTGCAGCACGAAGCCCGGCAGGTCGGACGCGGCGAACAGCAGATCCGCACCGAAGGGGGCCTCGATATCGCCGATGCGGATGGTGCCGCGCTCGTCATCGCCGGGCGCGAGCTGGCGGCGCTCGTAGAACTCCCGGTACGTGGGCAGGTAGGACTTAGGCACGACGCCCAGCACCACGCCCCGGTGGATCACCACCGCGGTGTTGTAGATGCGATGCCGGTAGCGCAGCGGGGCGCCCACGACCAACACCGGCAACAGGTCGGCCGACGCCGCGACGACGTCGGCGACGGCGCCTTCGACGTCGTCGAGCAGCAGGTCTTGCAGGACGATGTCCTCGATGGAGTACCCGGACAGCGTCAGCTCCGGGAAGACCGCCACCGCGACGCCGTCGTCGTGGCATTGGCCCGCCAACCGCAGCACCGACTCGGCGTTGGCCGCCGGATCGCCGATCGCGGTGTGGTGTGTGCAGGCGGCGACGCGGACAAAACCCTGGTGGTAGGCGTTGTAAAAGTCCATGACCCTCCCATTGTCGCCCGACGGGCGTCAACTCGTCCCCGCCGGGTATCCCCAACGGCATGAGCGATACCGCTGTCGTAGTCGTCGACATGATGAACACGTATCAGCATCCCGATGCTGAGGATCTGATACCCAATGTCGAGAAAATCATGGACCCGCTCGCCGACCTGATCCACCGCGCGCGGAACGCCGACGGCGTCGACTTGGTCTACGTCAACGACAACTACGGCGACTTCGCCGCCCAGTTCTCCGACATCGTCGGCTCCGCGCTCGATGGCGCCCGGCCCGATCTGGTCAAGCCGATCGTGCCGGGCGAGGACTGCCGGGTGATGACGAAGGTCCGTCACAGCGCCTTCTATGCGACGGCGCTCGCCTATCTGCTCGGGCGCCTGGAGACCAAGCGGTTGATCCTCACCGGTCAGGTCACCGAGCAATGCATCCTGTACACCGCGCTCGACGCCTACGTGCGCCACTTCCCCGTCGTGATCCCGACCGACGCCGTTGCCCACATCGACGCCGATCTGGGCAAGGCGGCGCTGAAGATGATGCAGCAGAACATGTCCGCCGAGCTCACCACGGCCGCCGACTGCCTCGAGACGTCCTGAATTGCCCGTACCCTCGAACGGGTGACCTCCAGCCGCGCGGAATCGCCCGAACTCGTCGCGCTGCTCGCCGGCCGGCGGGTCGCGGTCCTGACCGGCGCCGGCATCTCCACCGACTCCGGCATTCCCGACTATCGCGGCCCCGATTCGCCGCCGAGCAACCCGATGACCATCCGCCAGTTCACCTCGGATCCGGTGTTCCGGCAGCGGTACTGGGCGCGCAACCACGTCGGGTGGCGGCACATGGACGACACCGCGCCCAACGCCGGGCACCGGGCGCTGGCCGCGCTGGAGCGCGCCTCGGTGGTGACCGGAGTGATCACCCAGAACGTCGACCTTTTGCACACCAAGGCCGGCAGCCGAAACGTCGTCAACCTGCACGGCACCTACGCGCGGGTGGTCTGCCTGAGCTGCCGGTACGGCATGAGCCGGGCCGCGCTCGCCGAAGAGCTCGAGGCGCTCAACCCGGGATTTATCGAGCGCGCGGAGGCCGTCGGCGGGCTGGCGGTGGCCCCCGACGCCGACGCCGTCGTCGCCGACACCGCATCGTTCCGCTACCTCGACTGCCCGCGCTGCGGCGGCATGCTCAAGCCCGACATCGTCTACTTCGGCGAGAGCGTCCCCAAAGACGTTGTGGCAAAGGCGTATTCGCTGATCGCCGAGGCGGACGCGCTGCTGGTCGCCGGCTCGTCGCTGACGGTGTTCTCCGGCTACCGGTTCGTGCGGCACGCCGCGGCGCTCGGCCTCCCGATCGCGATCGTCAATCGGGGACGCACCCGCGGCGACGACCTGGCCACCGTGAAGGTCGACGGCGGCTGCTCGGAGCTGCTGACGTTGCTAGTGGACGAGTTGTCGCCGACGGCAGCGCGTTAGAACGTGCACGGCATGCTGCGGATGCCGTGGATGAAATTGCCCGGCACGTAGGTCGGCTCGCCCGCCTGAATGTGCGGCAACTGGCGCAGCAACTCGCCGAAGATGGCGCGCAGTTGCGCGCGAGCCACGTTGGCGCCCAGGCAGAAGTGCAACCCGCCCCCGCCGAAGCCCACGTGCGGGTTGGGGTTGCGGCTCAAGTCGAAACGGTCCGGATCGTCGAACGCATCGGCGTCCCAGTTACCCGACGGATAAAACATCACCACCTTCTCGCCCGTCCGGATGCTCTGGCCGCCCAGCTCGACATCCGTTGCCGCCGTGCGGCGGAAGGTCATGACGGGCGTGGCCCACCGGACGAATTCCTCGACCGCCGTGCCGATCCTGTTGTCGAAGTCCTCGCGCAGCCAGGCCCGCTGCTCGGGGAAGTCGGTGAGCGCCTTCATCGCGTGGCTGGTGGTCTGCCGGGTGGTGTCGTTGCCGGCCACGGCGAGCAACACGAAGAACGCGGACACGTCGGCGTCGGAGAGCCGGTCGCCGTCCACCTCGGCATTCACCAGGCCGCTGAACAGGTCCTCGCCCGGGCGCTCGCGCCGCTCGGCTGCCAGGGCGCCGGCGACCTGGTGGAGGTACATCTGGTTTTCGACCAGCACCTCGAGCGGGTTGCGGCCGGCGAGGTAGACCGGGTCGGCCCAGGACACCAGCGCGTCGGCCGCATGCGCCACGCGCTCGCGCTCGGATTCCGGGATCCCCACCATGTCCGATAGCGTTCGGATGGGCAGTTGCTTGGCGCAGTGTTCCACGAAATCGGCGCCACTGCCGGCGGCGCGTAGCTCTTCGACGATGGCCTTGGCGTTCGACTTGATCGAGTCCTCGATGCGGCGGACCTGCCTCGGGGTGAAGGCGGCGCTGACGAGCTTGCGCAGCTTGGTGTGTCGCGGTGGGTCCATCGCCAGGAAGGATTGCGATGCCTCGAGCAGCTCCACGGGGACGTTCTCGAAGATCACCCCGCGCCCGGACAGGAACACCTCGTTGTTGCGGCTGATCGCGACGATGTCCGCCCGCCTTGTGACCGCCCAATAGCCGGGGTCATCGGGGTCGGACATCAGGGAACCCTCGACCGGAGCGTGCCAGCTCACCGGGCGCTCGGCCCGCAGAACGGCGAACGAGCGCTCCCGCTCCGCCGCGGTCGTGGACCAGAACGCGCGCGACGACAGATCGATCGGGTCGTACGCTCGCCTGCTGGAAATCCCGGTCGCCACCGTCATCGTCGTCCTCCCTCGGTTATGACCCCAGTCACACACTCGGACCGACAATATGCCTAGACTTAGTGTCTAGTCAATGCGTCGAACGCTGGGCTATGCTGGGCGAATGCCGTCGGTCACCCGAAGGGCGCAGGCCAATCGCGAACAGGGTCGTCAGCAGCGACGCGAGCAGATGGAACGCCGGTTGCTGGACGCCACCGAGCGGCTGATGCGCGACGGCGCCAGTTTCACCGAGCTCAGCGTGGACCGGCTGTCGAGCGAGGCCGGCATCTCGCGCGCCAGCTTCTACATCTACTTCGAGGACAAGGGCCATTTGTTGCGCCGGCTGGCCGGCCAGGTTTTCGCCGACCTCGCCAACAGCGCGGACCGCTGGTGGAGCATGGCGTGGCGGCACGACCCCGACGACGTCCGCGCCGCCATGGCCGGAATCATCGGAAATTACCGGCGCCACCAACCGGTGCTCGTCGCGCTGAACGAAATGGCCGGCTACGACGCGGTGGTCGGGGCGACCTACCGAAACCTGCTGACCGCCATCACCGGGCGCGTGACCCGCGTCATCGAGGACGGGCAGGCCGACGGCTCCATCCGCCCCGAGCTGTCCCCGACCGCGACGGCCAGCGCGCTGACCTGGATGGTCGAGCGCGCCTGCCAGCAGAACCTGCCGACCGCCCCGGGAACCTACGATGCCGAACTGGCCGAGTCCCTGGCTCAAATCATCTGGGGCGCACTGTATCTCGAGCCCATACCGCCGAGCTGATCGGTCAGCGGCTCCCCACCGGCTTCAAGACCGGGCGCAGGGCGTGCAGCACGTCCGGATCCTCGATGGTGGCGGGCATCTCGTCGTCGTGACCGTGCGCAATCCGGTGCATCGCCTTGCGCAGGATTTTGCCGGAACGCGTCTTCGGCAACGCCGAGACGATGTCGACCCGCTTCAGGCACGCCACCGCGCCGATCTCGTCACGGACCAACGCAACCAACTCGTCTTCGAGTCCGTCCCGCGCCGACCCGGCCTGCAGGACGACGAATCCGCGCGGGACCTGACCCTTGATGTCGTCGGCGACGCCGATGACCGCGGCTTCGGCCACGGCGGGATGGGACGCCAGCACGGCTTCCAAGGCGCCGGTGGACAGCCGGTGGCCGGCCACGTTGATGACGTCGTCGATGCGGCCCATGACGAACAGGTAGCCGTCCTCGTCGACGTATCCGCCGTCGCCGGTCAGGTAGTAGCCGGGATGCTCGCACAGGTATGACGATTCGTAGCGCGCGTCGTCCTCCCAGAGCGTCGGGAACGTTCCGGGCGGCAGGGGCAGGCTCAGGCAGATCGCGCCCTCCTCTCCGGGTGCGCAGCCGCTGCCGTCCGGCTGCAGGATCGCGACCCGGTAGCCCGGCATCGGCACGCCCGGCGAACCAATCTTGATCGGAAGTTCCTCCACGCCAACCGGATTGGCCGCGATGGCCCAACCCGTCTCGGTCTGCCACCAGTGGTCGATGACGCGAACGCCGAGTTTCCGCGACGCCCACAGGTACGTGTCGGGGTCGAGCCGCTCGCCGGCCAGGAACAGCGACTGCAAGCCGGCACGGTCGTATTCGCGCAGCCAGGCGCCATCGGGGTCGTCCCGGCGGATCGCGCGAATGGCGGTCGGCGCGGTGAAGAGGGCCTTCACGTTGTGCTCGGTTATCACCCGCCAGAAGGCGCCGGGGTCCGGGGTTCCCACCGGTTTGCCCTCGTAGAGCACGGTGGTGGCCCCGGCGAGGAGTGGGCCGTAGACGATGTAGGAGTGCCCGACCACCCAGCCGATGTCCGAGGCGGCCCAGAAGACGTCGCCGGGGCCGATGTCGTAGATGTGCCGCATGCTCCACAGCAGCGCCACCGCATGGCCGCCGTTGTCGCGCATCACGCCCTTGGGTCGTCCCGTGGTGCCCGAGGTGTGCAGGACGTATAGCGGGTCCGTCGCGGCGACGGCGACGGCCGGCGCCGGTTCGGCCCGGCCGATCAAGGTCTCCCAGTCCTGGTCACGCCCGGCGACCAGGCCGCACCGCAATTGCTCGCGCTGCACGATGACGCAGTGCCGCGGCGGATGCGCGCTGGCGTCGATCGCCGCGTCGAGCATCGGTTTGTATTCGACCAGCCGGGTCGGTTCGATGCCGCACGACGCCGAAACGATCACGCTGGGACGGGCGTTGTCGATCCGGGCGGCCAGTTCGTGTGCGGAAAACCCGCCGAAGACGACGGCATGCACGGCGCCGATTCGGGCACACGCCAGCATGGCGACGACCGCTTCGGGAATCATCGGCATGTAGATGACCACGCGGTCGCCCTTACCCACCCCCAAGTCACGCAGGACGCCGGCGAAACGCGCTGTGCGATCCAGCAATTCGGAATACGAGAAGGTGCGTTTCGTCGACGTCACGGGTGAGTCGTAGATCAGCGCGGGCGCGCCGCCGCGGCCGGCATCGACGTGCCGGTCGAGCGCGTTGGCGCAGGTGTTGAGTTCGGCGTCGGGAAACCAGCGGTAGAACGGCGGGCGGTCGTCGTCCAGGATTCGCCGCGGCGACCGGATCCATGTCACGGCCGACGCGGCACCGGCCCAGAATGCCGTCGGGTCATCGAGGCTGGACTGGTGGAGTTCGCGATAACCGTTCATTTGTTTCCTCTGCGGACGAAGGTGACCGATGCCAGATGATAGGGCCGGATCCCGCGGGGCGATAGGGCCATCGGGCACCCTCGCCGAGGCTCCTGTGACCAGACCAACATAGTTAGCGTCCTAACTATTAGCGTACGATGTGAACATGGCCGCGCCGACCGCTCCGGAGATCGACCCCCTCGCCCTCGAGCAGCAGGTCTGTTTCGCGCTGAGCATCACCAACCGCGCCGTCCTGGCGGTCTACCGGCCGCTGTTGGAGCCGTTGGGGCTGACGCATCCGCAGTATCTGGTGATGCTGACGCTCTGGGATCGCCAGAGGGCCGGGCAACAGAAACCGCTGTCGGTCAAGGAGATTGCCGCCACGTTGCAGTTGGATTCGGCGACGCTGTCGCCGATGCTCAAGCGCTTGGAGGCGCTCGGCCTGATCACCCGCACCCGAAACGCCGTCGACGAGCGCACCACCGACGTCAAACTCACCGACAGCGGCACCGCTTTGCGCCGGCGGGCATGCAAGATCCCGCCCGCCGTCGTCGCGCGGCTGGGCGTCGACATGGACGAACTTCGGCATCTGCATCAGGTGCTGACGCGCATCAACTCGGCCGCCTTGGCGGCCGGCGCACTACAGACCTAAACAACGCAGGAGCAACCATGACTACCACCAAGCCCAACCTTTGGCAGTACATCGGCTATTCGTACGGGCGATGCCTACCGGATTCGATGCGCAGCTGGGTCGCGAACGATCTGGCGGGCAAGGGAGCCGTGCGCCGGCACATGATCCGGTGGGCGATACCGCCGCTGTTCGTGCTCGCACCGTTCTGGCTGCTGCCCGCTTCGCTGTACGTACACACGGAGATGACGGTGCCGCTCTACATCTGGGCGGTGCTGATATCGCTTGCGCTGAACAAGGTTTGGCGGCGCCACCGGCTGGCGCAGCATGGCCTCGACCCGAACCTGGTCGACGTGATCAAGCGCGAGAAAGAGTCGAAGATGCACGAGGACTACGCCCGGCGTTATGGGCCGCGTCCCGAATCGGCCGCGTGGCAGGACAACAGCAGCCCGTTCAGTTAGCCGGCTACACCGCGACCAGGTCGTCGGCGTGCACCGCCGGCCGGCGCAGCTCCGCGGGCAGGTCGGTGGTCGACCGGCCAATCATGGTGGCCAGCTCGGTCGCGTCGTAGGCGACCACTCCCCGTGCCACCATGGTCGCGTCCGGCCCGCGCAGTTCGACGACGTCGCCGGCATAGAACCGGCCGGAGATGGTCGTGATGCCGGCGGCCAGCAGCGAGCGGCGTTGCCGCACCACCGCGCGCACCGCGCCCTCGTCCAGCGTCAGCGAACCGGCGGCCTCGGCGGCGTAACGCACCCAGAACCGGCGGGCCGACATCCGGACCGGGCGCGGCGCGAACACCGTTCCACTCGAGGCGTCGCTGAGCGCCGTCGCGGCGTCGGTCGCCGCGGCCAGCAGCACCGGGACGCCGGCGTCGGCGGCCAGCAGCGCCGACGACATCTTCGACGCCATGCCGCCGGTGCCCAGGTCGCTGCCCGGGCCGGCGACCACGCCGTCCAGGTCCGCGGCGCCGGACACTTCGGGGATAAACCTGGCGCCCTTGGTTTTCCGCGGATCGGAGTCGTAGAGGCCGTCGATGTCGGAGAGCAGCACCAGCGCCTCGGCGCCCACCAGGTGGGCCACCAGCGCCGAGAGCCGGTCGTTGTCGCCGAACCGGATCTCGTTGGTGGCCACCGTGTCGTTTTCGTTGACGATCGCCACCGCGTGCAGGGCGCGCAGCCGGTCCAGGGTGCGCTGGGCGTTGGTGTGTGAGGCCCGCACCGAAATGTCGTGCGCCGTCAGCAGCACCTGCCCGACCGTGCGGCCGTAGCGGGCGAACGCCGCGCTCCACGAGTTGACCAACGCCACCTGGCCGACGCTGGCGGCGGCCTGCTTGGTCGCCAAATCCTTTGGGCGACGCGATAATCCGAGCGGTTCGATGCCGGCGGCGATGGCACCGGACGACACGATGACGACGTCGGTGCCGGCCTTCATGCGCGCCTCGATGGCGTCGGCCAGTCCGGCCAGCCGGCCGGCGTCGAACACCCCGGACGGTGTGGTCAGCGCGTTGGTGCCGACCTTGACCACCAGGCTGCGCGCGGTTCGGATGGTTTCGCGGTGCCTACTCAATTGCGCCGCTCCTCCTCATCGCTTCGCTCTGCATCGTCGCTGCGCGCTATTCTTCGTCACCGTGTTGGCGGCGCTGACGACGGGCGGCCTTGCGCTCGGCGGCCCCGATTCGTTCGCTGCGATCCAGCCGCGCGTCGGTGCCGCGGCCGGACAGCGCAACGTGTTCTCCCGCAGGGGTTTGCGGCTCCCAGTCGAACGTCATCTCGCCGATGGTCACGGCGCAGCCGGGTTTCGCGCCGAGCTTCAGCAGTTCCTCCTCGACACCGAGGCGCGCCAGGCGATCCGCGAGGTAACCCACCGCTTCGTCGTTGTCGAAGTTGGTCTGGCCGACCCACCGCTCGGGCCGGGCGCCGGTGACGACGAACCCGCCCTCGCCGTCCGACTCGACGGTGAAACCGCTGTCGTCGACGGGCAGCGGTCGGATCACCGGGCGGCGTGGCACGATCTGGGGCCGCGCGGCGTTGTACTCCGAGATCATCTGCCAGAGCCCGAAGACCAAGGGCTGCAGTCCATCACGGGTGATCGTGGAAACCAGATACACCGGCCAGCCGCGCGCGGCGATCTCGTCGCGGACGAATTCGGCAAGTTCACGGGCCTCGGGCACGTCGATCTTGTTGAGCACCACCGCCCGCGGCCGTTCGGCCAGATCGCCCAGCACCGCGTCTCCCTGCAGGGTCGGGGTGTAGGCGGCGAGTTCGGTCTCCAGCGCGTCGATGTCGGAGATCGGGTCGCGGCCGGGGTCCGCGGTGGCGCAGTCGACGACATGCACCAGCACGGCGCATCGCTCGATGTGGCGCAGGAATTCCAGGCCCAGGCCGCGCCCCTCCGACGCCCCCGGGATCAGCCCCGGCACGTCGGCGACCGTGAAGGTGTGCTCACCCGCCGACACGACGCCGAGGTTGGGAACCAGCGTGGTGAACGGGTAGTCGGCGATCTTCGGCTTGGCCGCCGAAATCGCGGACACCAGCGAGGATTTCCCGGCCGAGGGAAACCCGATCAGGCCGACGTCGGCGACGGTCTTGAGCTCCAGCGTCAGGTCGCGGGCCTGGCCCGGCTCGCCGAGCAGCGCGAAGCCCGGGGCCTTGCGGGCGCGCGATGCGAGCGCGGCGTTGCCAAGGCCGCCGCGGCCACCGGCGGCCGCCTCGAAGCGGGTGCCGGCCCCCACCAAATCGGCGAGCAGGCGGCCGTTTTCGTCCAGGACGACGGTGCCGTCGGGGACTTTTACCTCCAGGTCCGCGCCGGCGGCACCGTCGCGGTTGTTGCCCATCCCCTGCTTGCCCGAGGGCGCGGTGACGTGCGGGTGAAAGTGGAAGTCCAGCAGGGTGTGCACCTGCGGGTCGACGACCAACACGATGCTGCCGCCGCGGCCGCCGTTACCGCCGTCGGGGCCGCCGAGCGGCTTGAATTTCTCGCGGTGGACCGACGCGCAGCCGTTACCGCCGGAACCCGCGCGCGCGTGGATGACGACGCGATCGACAAACCGGGGCATCGAGGGTCCTCTCAACTACCGCGGGCGCCGATGCGGGCCGGTGCCCGCGGCCGGACGCAGCGCCCGGGCCGGGCCCGGGCAAAACGCTAGTCGGTGGTTTGCCCGGCCGCGACGATGCTGACGGTCTTGCGGCCGCGCTTGGTCCCGAACTCGACCGCACCGGATTCCTTGGCGAACAGGGTGTCGTCGCCGCCCCGCCCGACGTTGACGCCGGGGTGGAACTTGGTGCCGCGCTGGCGGACGATGATCTCGCCGGCCTTCACGACCTGGCCGCCGAACCGCTTCACGCCCAGCCGCTGCGCGGCGGAGTCGCGGCCGTTGCGCGAGCTGGAAGCGCCCTTCTTGTGTGCCATGTGGTCCTCGCTACTTGATCCCGGTGACCTTCAGGACCGTCAGCTGCTGACGGTGACCCTGACGCTTGTGGTAGCCGGTCTTGTTCTTGAACTTGTGGATGCGGATCTTGGGGCCCTTGGTGTGCTCGAGCACCTCGCCGGTCACCGCGACCTTGGCCAGCGCGGCGGCGTCGCTGGTGACCTTGGCGCCGTCGACGACCAGGGCGACCGGCAGCGTCACGTTGGCGCCCGGTTCGGAGTCCAGCTTCTCGACCTTGACGACGTCTCCGACGGCGACTTTGTACTGCTTGCCGCCGGTCTTGACGATTGCGTACGTCGCCATCGTTGCTCCTGCCTCTTTCCTTCGCGCGCGTGCCACCGCTCGTTCGTGGTGGGTCTGGGGTGCGGGTCCGCGCCGGTCACCCGGGAGTACCGCCCGTCGCCGACCAAAGTCTTAGCGGTCTGGCCTGACGACAACTGTCCAAGGGTACGTGACCAGCGGCTACAGGGTCAAACCGGCTCGCTTGACCGCTCGGGTCACGCAGGTCAGTCCACGTGGATCGGCGGTCCGGCCGGCCGGCCCGCCGCGCGACGACGGCGCGGGCGGCCGAAGCCCGCTCCCGCGTCACCGGCCGCGCTGGTGTCCTCGTCGTCGTCGAGGTCGTCGTCGTCCTCGTCCTCGTCGTCTTCGTCGTCATCGTCGTCCACGTCGAGGTCCTCGTCATCGAGGTCGTCATCATCGTCGTCGAGGTCGTCCTCGTCCTCGTCCTCGTCGCTGTCGCTCTCGCCAAAGTCCTGGCCGTTGTCCTCGAAGTCGTCCCGGTCGGCGTCCGCCGCGGCGGCGTCGGGCGGCACTTCGGCCTCGCCGTCGACCTGGGCGATGGCTTCCTCGGCCGTCTCCTCGGGCTCCCCGTCAGCCTGGGACACCGCCTCCGACGTCCCGGACGTGCCGGCCGCCATCGCCTTGAACATCGGGTGTTCCCCGGGCGTGTGGGCCGGCAGCACCTTGGCCACGGTGGGCTCCTCGGCGCCCTTCTTCTTCGACCGCCTGCCCCGGCGGCCACCGGATTCGGATTTCCGGCCGTTGGACGGGGCCGAATCCACCGGATCGCTGTGCAGCAGCAGGCCGCGGCCGCCGCAGTTCGGGCACGTCGACGAGAACGCCTCGATCAACCCGGTGCCCAGCCGCTTGCGGGTCAGTTGGACCAGGCCCAGCGATGTCACCTCGGAGACCTGATGGCGGGTGCGGTCACGGGCCAGCGACTCGGTCAGCCGGCGCAACACCAGGTCGCGGTTGGACTCGAGCACCATGTCGATGAAGTCGATGACCACGATGCCGCCGATGTCGCGCAGCCGCAGCTGGCGCACGATCTCCTCGGCCGCCTCCAGGTTGTTCTTGGTGACCGTCTGCTCGAGGTTGCCGCCGGATCCGGTGAACTTGCCGGTGTTGACGTCGATCACCGTCATCGCCTCGGTGCGATCGATCACCAGCGTGCCGCCCGACGGCAGCCACACCTTGCGGTCCATCGCCTTGGCGAGCTGTTCGTCGATGCGGTGCACCGCGAACACGTCCGGCCCGGTCGAGTCGTCCGGTCCGGTGGCGGGTTCGTACTTGGTGAGTTTCGAAACTAGTTCTGGCGCAACGGCGTTCACGTACTCGTTGATCGTGTTCCAGGCCTCGTCGCCGGAGACGATCAGGCCGGCGAAGTCCTCGTTGAACAGGTCGCGGATGACCTTGACCAACACGTCGGGCTCTTCGTAGAGCGACACCGCGGCGCCGGCGGCCTTTTGTTTGGTTTCGGCGGCCTTCGCCTCGATCTGCTCCCAGCGTTCCTGCAGGCGGGTGACGTCCTTGCGGATGTCCTCCTCTTTGACTCCCTCGGACGCGGTGCGGATGATCACCCCGGCGTCGGACGGCACCACCTCGCGCAGGATCTCCTTGAGCCGCTGGCGTTCGGTGTCGGGCAGCTTGCGGCTGATCCCGGTCGACGATGCGCCCGGCACGTAAACCAGGTAGCGGCCGGCCAGCGAGACCTGCGTGGTCAACCGGGCGCCCTTGTGGCCGACCGGGTCCTTGCTGACCTGCACGACGACGTAGTCGCCGGGTTTGAGGGCCTGTTCGATCTTGCGGTCCGACCCGCCCAGTCCCGCGGCCTCCCAGTTGACCTCCCCGGCGTAGAGCACGCCGTTGCGGCCGCGGCCGATGTCGACGAAGGCCGCCTCCATCGAGGGCAGCACGTTCTGCACGATCCCGAGGTAGATGTTGCCCACCAGCGAGGCGGAGGCGGCGGAGGTCACGAAGTGCTCGACGACGATGCCGTCTTCCAGCACCGCGATCTGCGTGTAGCGCGCGCCGGGGTGCGGTGGCTCGGTGCGGACCCGGTCGCGCACGACCATCATCCGCTCGACGGCCTCGCGGCGCGCCAGGAACTCGGCCTCGGTCAGCACCGGCGGGCGGCGCCGCCCGGCGTCGCGCCCGTCGCGGCGGCGTTGCCGCTTGGCCTCCAGCCGGGTGGAGCCGTCGATGCCCTTGATTTCGGCGTTTGAGCTGCCGCTCTCGTCGCCGTTCTTGCCGCTGCGCGGCGGGCGCTCGTGCACCACGGTGTTGGGCGGATCGTCCGGCGACGGGCCCTCGTCGCCGTCGTCTCCGGCGCCCGACTTGCGCCGTCGCCGCCGGCGGCGGCGCCGGCTGGCGGCCTCGGAGGATCCGTTCTCGTCGTCGGCGGCGTCGGAGTCGTCCTCGTCGGTGTCGTCGGAGTCAGCGTCCTCATCGATGTCTTGGCCGTCGGCGACACCCTGTTCGCCGCGGCCGCGGCCCCGGCCCCGGCGGCCACGCCGCCGCCGCCGGTTGGCGGGCCGGTCGGCCTGTTCGTCGTCGTCGCCGTCGGAATCGTCCGAGTCGGCCGAATCGTCGTCGGTGTCGCGCTCGCCGCCGATCTCGACCGGCTGCGGCGCGACGAACAACGGCATGTAATCCCTTCCCGCACTTGAGGCGTCGAGCAGCAAGGGTTGTTGTGCGGCGGCCGCGCTGCTGAAGCCCGGGATGTTCGGCAGGGGTTGGGCGAAGAGCAATTCGCGCACCTTGATCGCGTCCTCGCGGTCCACGCCGGAGTGCACGTTGCGGTCCCGACCGTCGATCGCGGTGAGCGCCGCCAGCACCTCTTTGTTGGTGCTTCCCAGCGCCCGTGCCAGCTGGTGGACCCTCAGGCGGTCGGGCAGGTCCTCATCGTGGGCCGGCTCTCGTGACGAGTCTGTGGGTGGTGCACTGTCTACCACGTATTCTCCTTTAGCCCCCGGGCGCGTCGTTCGACGCGGCCACGCGAGGGCTTCGCTATAGGCCCGGGTCGCTTCTCCCAGGCTTGTGATGGTCTCGCCCCGAGCGGCTCAGGTAGAACTCACTCGGCGCCGTACTGAATGTAGGCCTGACATGCGGCGCAACATCGCGGGGACGCGATGGTCGCGCTTGTCTAAGTCTTCATTCGGGTGTCCGAAGCCGGTCCGGCGACGTTCACCCGCTGTCAGTATCCCACATCACTTCCAGTGCCCACCCGCGCCCGATCCGCGCGCGTCAGCAAACGCCGGCGGGGTCTCGGTGTGGCCCGGATCGCCCTGGCGCTAAATTCCGGGAAACCAGAGCGCGATCTCGCGCTTGGCGGAATCCTCCGAATCGGACCCGTGCACCAGGTTGAACTGCGTCTCCAGCCCGAGATCACCCCGGATGGTGCCGGGCGTGGCCTTGTCCACCGGGTCGGTACCACCCGCGACCTGCCGAAACGCTGCGATCGCGCGCGGCCCCTCCACGATCGCCGCCACCACCGGCCCCGAGGTGATGAATTCCAGCAACGATCCGAAGAAGGCCTTGCCCTCGTGTTCCGCGTAGTGCTGGCCGGCGAGCTCTTCGCTGACGTGCCGGAGCTCCAGCGCCGCGATGGTGAGGCCTTTCCGCTCGATGCGGCCGATGATCTCGCCGATCAGATGCCGCTCGACGGCGTCCGGCTTGATCAGTACCAGGGTCCGTTCGGTCACGGCGGACAGCGTACAGAACCGATCCGCAACTAGCTTGGCGGCGACTGACGCCGCCGCACCTCGGCCCGGAAGTACGCGATCAGGGCCCACAACCCGGTGAACAGCACGCCGATGAATCCGACCCCCGGATAGATGGCGAAACCGGCGAGCAGCACCACCTGCACGGCCAGGTTCACCCAGATCGCCCACGGCCTGCGCTGCAGCCCGGCCAGCAGGATCAACACGACGGCCAGGCCGATCAGATAGACCAGCGACGCGGCGTTCAGGCCGCCGCCGACGGCGCCCACCACCGGAATGGCCAGCAGCACCACGATCGCCTCCAGGACCAGCGTTGCGGCCATCACGCCGCCGAAGCTCTTCCAGGGGTCGGGCCTCTGGTCTGTCATTGCGGGTCTCTACCGAACAGGGTCCGCGCGGCCCCAGCGGTGACCACCGAGCCGGTGACGACGATCCCGGTGCCCGAAAACGATTCCGCCTCATCGATTTCCGTGGCCGCCTCGTCGACCAGGGCGGTCGCGACCTCGACGGCGTCGCGCAGGTTTTCCGCGGTCGCCACGCGATCGGGCCCGAACCGCTCACGGGCGGCCAGCGCCAGCGACTCGACGTCCAGCGCGCGCGGCGAGCCGTTCTGGGTCACGACGACCGAATCGAACGCGGGCTCGAGTGCGGCGAGGATGCCGTCCACGTCCTTGTCGGCCATGATGCTCAGCACGCCGACCAGGAACCGGAAGTCGAACTCGCCGGCCAGCGTCTGCGCCAGCGCCGTCGCCCCGGCCGGGTTGTGGGCGGCGTCGATGAACACCGTCGGCGCGCTGCGCAGGCGTTCCAGCCGGCCGGGGCTGGTGACGGCGGCGAAACCGGCCCGGACCGCCTCGACGTCGAGCTGCCGCTGCGCGCCCGCCCCGAAGAAGGCCTCGACCGCCGCGAGCGCCACCACCGCGTTGTGGGCCTGGTGTTCGCCGTGCAGCGGCAGGTAGACGTCCGAGTAAACCCCGCCCAGGCCCTGCAGCTGCAGCACCTGCCCGCCGATCGCGACCTGGCGGCCCAACACCGCGAACTCCGAGTCCTCCCGGGCGACCGCGGCGTCGGCGCGCACGGCCTGGGCCAGCAGCACCTCCATGGCCTCCGGCGCCTGTCGCGCGATGACGGCGACGGTGTCCGGGGCGCCCTCGGGCGCCTGGTGGATGATGCCGGCCTTCTCACCGGCGATCCCGGCGAGGTCGCCGCCGAGGTATTCCACGTGGTCGATGCCGACGGGGGTGATGACCGCGACCGGCGCGTTGATCACGTTGGTGGCGTCCCAGCGGCCGCCCATGCCCACCTCGACCACCGCCACGTCGACGGGCGCGTCGGCGAACGCGGCGAACGCCATCGCGGTGAGGACCTCGAACTTGCTCATCGCCGGGCCACCGTCAGCTTGTGACTGCGCGTCGACCATCTGCACGAACGGCTCGATCTCGCGGTAGGTCGCCACGTATTGGGCCGGGCTGATCGGCTGCCCGTCGATCGCGATGCGCTCGACCGCCGATTGCAGGTGGGGGCTGGTGGTCCGGCCGGTGCGCCGGCCCAGGGCGGTCACCAGGGCGTCGACCATGCGCGCCACCGAGGTCTTGCCGTTGGTACCCGCGACGTGGATGGACGGATACCCGAGCTGCGGCGACCCCAGCAGGTCCATCAGGGCGCTGATCCGGGTCAGGCTGGGCTCGATGCGGGTCTCCGGCCAGCGTTGGTCCAGCAGGTGCTCGACCTGCAACAGGGACGCGATCTCATCCGGTGTGGGAGCCGCGCTGGTGGCCCGCTCGGGCGGCTCCAAAGTCATTGCAGCGCGGCCAGCCTGGCGTTGATCCGGTCGGTTTCCTCCTGGGCGACGCGCTGGCGGTCGCGGATCTTGGCGACGACCTGGTCGGGCGCCTTGGCCAGGAAGTCGGCGTTGCCCAGTTTGGCGGCCGTGGACGCCAGCTCCTTTTGCGCCGCGGCCAGATCCTTTTCCAGGCGCCGGCGCTCGGCGGCGACGTCGATGGTGCCCGACGTGTCGAGTTCGACGACGACGGTGCCGCCGGACAGGCGCACCTCCACCGACGCGGACGGCTGAAAGTTCCGCTCCGGCGCGGTGAGCCACGCCAGCGATGTCACCGCCGCCACCTGGCCGCTCAGGTCGGAGGCTTCCACGCCGGCCAGCCGGGCGGGCACCTTCTGCCGATCGGCCAGCCCCTGGTCGCTGCGGAACCGCCGGACCTCGGTGACGAGCCGCTGCATGTCGGCGATCCGTTGCGCGGCAACGGGATCCAGGGCAATGCCCGACGTCTTGGGCCACTCGGCGATCACCAGCGACTCCTGGTCGGTGAGGGCCTGCCAGAGTGCCTCGGTGAGGAACGGGATGACCGGATGCAGTAACCGCAGCAACGTGTCGAGCACCGCGGCCAGCACGGCGGTGGTGTGGGCGCGGCCCTCGGCGAGCTGCGTCTTGGCCAGTTCGACGTACCAGTCGCAGAATTCGTCCCACGCGAAGTGGTACAGCGATTCGCAGGCGCGGCTGAACTCGTAGCCGTCGAAGGCCGAATCCACTTCTGCGCGAACCTCTTCCAGGCGCCCGAGGATCCATCGATCGGCATCGGTCAGGTCGTCATGGGCCGGTAGCTCCGCGAGCGCGGCGCCGTTCAGCAGCGCGTAGCGGGTGGCGTTGAACAGCTTCGTGCCGAAGTTGCGCGAGGCGCGGACGGCATCCTCGCTGACGGACAGGTCGCCGCCGGGGTTGGCGCCGCGGGCCAGCGTGAACCGCAGGGCGTCCGCCCCGAACGCCTCCATCCAGTCCAGTGGGTCGATGACGTTGCCCTTGGACTTGCTCATCTTGCGGCCGAACTCGTCGCGGATCAGCCCGTGCAGGAAAATATCGGTGAACGGCACCTGCGGGCCGCGGCGGCCGCCGAGCGTGATGGCGTCGTCACCGCCGACGAAGGTGCCGAACATCATCATCCGCGCGACCCAGAAGAACAGGATGTCGTAGCCGGTCACCAAAACGCTTGTCGGATAGAACTTTTCCAGCTCGGGAGTCTCCGCCGGCCAACCCAGCGTGGAGAACGGCCACAACGCGGAGGAGAACCAGGTATCCAGCACGTCGGGGTCCTGTTCCCAGCCCTCCGGCGGCGCCTCGTCGGGACCGACGCACACCTGCTCGCCGTCGGGCCCGTACCAGATCGGGATGCGGTGGCCCCACCACAGCTGCCGCGAGATGCACCAGTCGTGCATGTCGTCGACCCAGGCGAACCAGCGTGGCTCCAGGCTGGCGGGGTGAATCACGGTGTCCCCGTTGCGAACCGCGTCACCGGCGGCCTTGGCCAGCGATTCCACCCGGACCCACCACTGCAGCGACAGCCGCGGTTCGATCGGCTCGCCGCTGCGCTCCGAATGCCCCACGCTGTGCAGGTAGGGCCGCTTCTCCTCGACGATCCTGCCCTGCGCCGCCAGCGCTTCGCGCACGGCGACCCGCGCCACGAAGCGATCCATCCCGTCGAATTGCGTTCCGGTGTCGGCGATCCGGCCCTTGGTGTCCATGATCGAGATCATCGGCAGCTCGTGCCGGAGCCCGATCTCGAAGTCGTTGGGGTCGTGCGCAGGCGTGACTTTGACCGCGCCCGTGCCGAATTCGGGGTCGACGTGCTCGTCCGCCACGATGAGCAGCGGACGGTCCACGAAGGGGTGCGGCAGGCTGGTGCCGACCAGGTGGCGGTACCGCTCGTCGTCGGGATGCACCGCGATCGCGGTGTCGCCGAGCATCGTCTCCACCCGGGTGGTGGCGACGACGATGTGCGGCTCGGCGTCGTCGAGCGAGCCGTACCGGAACGACACGAGCTCGCCCTCGACGTCGAGGTAGTTCACCTCGAGGTCCGAGATCGCCGTCTCGAGCACGGGTGACCAGTTCACCAGCCGCTCGGCCCGATAGATCAGCCCCGCGTCGTAGAGCCGCTTGAAGATGGTGCGCACCGCGCGCGAGAGGCCCTCGTCCATGGTGAAGCGGTCGCGGCTCCAGTCCACGCCGTCGCCGAGGCGGCGCATCTGGCCGCCGATGGCGCCGCCGGACTCCCGTTTCCAGTCCCACACCTTGTCGACGAACAGCTCCCGGCCGAAGTCTTCCTTGGTCTTGCCGTCGACCGCCAGCTGCTTTTCCACCACGCTCTGGGTCGCGATGCCCGCGTGGTCCATGCCGGGCTGCCACAGCACCTCATAGCCCTGCATGCGCTTTCGCCGGGTCAGCGCGTCCATCATGGTGTGCTCCAGCGCGTGGCCCATGTGCAGGCTGCCGGTCACGTTGGGCGGCGGCAGCACGATCGAATAGGCGGGCTTGGAGCTGCTGGCATCGGCCTTGAAGTAGCCCGCGTCCAGCCACTTCTGGTAGATCGCGTCCTCCATCGCGGCCGGATCCCACGACTTGGGGAGCTGGTCGGCAGCGGGGTGGGGGGTGGCGGTCACCGGTCAATTCTAGGGAGACCCGGCTGCCCGCGCGTAAGCGGTCGAATCCGCTGGTCACACGGATCCGACCGCTACCGCCTCCCCAGCGATCAGGGAATAGTGAGCACCTGGCCGGGCTGAATCAGGTCGGGGTTGGGGATGCCGCTGGCATCGGCGATCGCCTGATACTTGCTGCCGTCACCGTAGAAGCGCTCCGCGATGGCCCACAGGGTGTCGCCGGATTCGACGGTGTACGTCCGCGCGGCGGGTTCCGGCTCTGGTTCGGCAGCAGCCTCGGGTGCCGCCTCGGCAGTGGGCTCTTCGACCGCGGTTTCGGCGACCGGCTCGTCGACGCCGGGCGCTTCCTCGGTGGCCGCGGCCTCGGGTGCCGGAGGCGGCGGCGCGTCGGTCTCGGTCTTGGTCGACCAGGCCGCGCCGTCGGCGGCGTAGAGCACCAGGTTGCGATCGTCCTGCAGCACGAGCCTGACGTCCTTCTTGCCCTGCGTGGCGGTGTGCCACACCGGCTTGTCGGCCGTGTACACAACGAAATTGCCGTCGGGCTGCACCTCGGCCCGCACCACGTCCTGGCCGTCGGTCCCGGTGGCCCAGAGCGCCTGGCCTCGCGCGGCCAACACCAGGTTGCCGTCGTTTTGCAAGGTCAGGGTGTAGGCGCCGTTGTGTGAGGTGAGCGCTTCGCCCCGCACCAGCTTCTGTCCCGCGGTGAGTGTGTCCGACACTTCGTTCCCCTCTCGTTGTCGCCGTCCGGCCGATTGGGGTCGGACGTCATTTCCCTTGTCCGATAAGGACAAACCTACTCATCCTGGTTCGCCTTGGGCAGCCGTGAATTCGACGCAATCGAAACCGTCCGGGAACTGCCCGTGAACAGCCGGGACTACTTCTTGCCGCCGAGCAGGCCGCCGAGGAGATCGCCAAGCGCGCCACCCTTACCGCTCAACACACTGCCGAGGATGCCGCCGAGGGATTTGTCGCCGGAGCCACCACCGAGGATGCTGCCCAGGACTTCACCCAGGCCGCCGCCGGAAGATGCTTCTTTCTTCGGCGGGCCGCTCTCCCCGCCCGAGCCGAGCCGTTTTCCGATGTATGCCAACACAATCGGCAGCACCACCGGCAGCAACTGCTTAAGCAGCTCACCGTCGCCGGCACCCCGATCGGCCAGCGCCGACGCGACCTGGTCGGCATCGTTGCCACCGAAAAGCGTCGCGACCGCTTGGTGCCCGTCGCCCTCGCCGCCGCCCGCGTCGAGCAGGCCACGCGCGGCTTGACTGGTTGCCATGGACTCGATCCGGCTGGCGTGCTCGGGATCGTCAGAGTTCTGTTGCAGGCCGCCGAGTAGGGCCGGCACCAGGGTGTGAACAGCGTTGTCGACGTCGCCTTCGTTGGCGCCGAGCCTGTTCGCGATTTCAGCAGTGGGAATCTGGGAGTACAGATCGTCGAGACCGGCCATCGGTGTGTCCACCTTCGTCGAGTAGACCCAAGTCGATTACGACACTAGACCCAGCGGACCCCGATCGAAAGCCGTTGCGGCAACACGGATCAGCCCAGCCGTTCGGTCTGCAGCGACACGCCGGCGACCGGCAGTCGCGCCAGCAGCGCGTCCCCCATCGCGGCCGCGGGCGTCAGCACGCCGGACAGATCGGAAAGCGTGTCGCGGTCCAGCGCGAGGGCCAGGCCGCACTCCCCCAGCAGCACCGCGGTGGCTTTATAGCCCGGGTCTCCTCTCTGCTCCATGCGCGCCACGTAGCGGGCGCCGGTGGTCGTGGTGGTGTAGGTCTCGATCCGGTAGTAACCGCGCTCGCGGACGGCCTCGCTCGGACCGGTGCCGGGCTTGGGGACGACCCTCTCGACCAGGCCTCGCGGCAGGAACCGGAAGTAGCGGCTGCCCAGCCCGAACGTCGCATTACCCACACCGGTGACGACGGCCGATGCCACCGGCGCGAGGGGCGACGACCCGACGCTCATGTTCTCGTCGTAGCGGAACCGCCGGCCGTACGCCCAGTCCAGCAACGCGTTGCTGCGCCGCACGATTCGGGTGTTGTAGGGCGCCATCATGAATCCCGCGGTCCACAGGCCGGACAGTTCCGGCGCCAGGTCACGACCGCGGTGCGACGGCAGGTCGGGCTGGCGGCCCAGTTCGGGTTCGGCGCCGCGGTCGGAGCTCAACGTGTACGGGTCGTTGAGCAGGTTACGGGCCTCGCGGTCGTTCGAGGCGGTGTCCAGCACCTCGAGCAGCGACGCGACGGTGCCGCCGGACAGGCCGCCGCGCAGCGAGCGCACCACGAGATGGGTGTCGGCCAGCTCGCCGGCACTGTCGTCCCGCGCCGCCCGGTACAGCGCATACACGGTCAGATCCGACGGGACGGAGTCGAAACCGCAGGCATGCACGATGCGGGCACCGGTGTCGGCGGCCTGCTTGTGGTGCAGATCGATGCTCTCGCGCACGAACATCGCCTCACCCGTCAGGTCGGCGTAATCGGTGCCCGCCGCCGCGCACGCTGCCACCAGCGGCAGCCCGTAGCGGGTGTAAGGCCCGACCGTTGTTACGACGACCCGGGTTCGGGCGGCCATCTCGTCCAGGGTCGAGGGCGACGCAGCATCGGCGGTCAGGACGGCCCAGTCCCGCGCCGATTCGCTCAAGCTGTCGCGGACCGCGCTTAGTCGGTCCGGCGACCTGCCCGCCAGGGCGATCCGCGCGCCGGCTCCGGCGCGCGCCAGGTACTCGGCGGTCAGCTGACCGACAAAGCCGGTCGCCCCGTACAGGACGATGTCGAATTCGCGCGGCGTTGCGGTCACCGGCCCGACGCTACCCCCGCGGTCGAAACCCCCAAAACAAGTAATGCCGGGCGCGATGGCCCGGCACTACTTGTACCTCTATTGACGACGCAGGTCAGCCGCGGCGACCGCAGACCGGCCAGGCGCCGATGCCCTGCGAGTGCAGCACGTTCTCGGCCACCCGGATCTGCTCCTCGCGGGAGGCGCTGGCCGGGGACCCCGAGCCACCGTTGGCGTGCCAGGTGCTCGAGGTGAACTGCAGACCACCGGAGAAGCCGTTACCGGTGCTGATGCCCCAGTTGCCACCCGACTCGCACTGCGCGATGGCGTCCCAGTTCACGCTGTACGCCTTGTGAACCGGCGGCGGGGGCGGAGCGTCCGGCGCCGGCGGCGGCGGAACGTTCGGGTCGAAGCCCACGGGCGCGGGCGGCGGGGCGTCCGGCGCGGCAGGCGGCGGGGCGTCCGGCGCGGGAGGCGGCGGCGCGTCGGGCGCTGGCGCGGGAGGCACGTCAACCGGCGCCAGGGCGTCCGGAAGGGCCGCCGGCGGCGGAACGTTGGGGTCGAAGGCCGCCGGAGCTGCCGGCGGGGCGTCCGGAGCCGGCGCCGGGGGCGCGTCGGGGGCCCCGACGGGGGGAACGTTCGGGTCAAAGCCCATCGGTTCCGCGTTGGCGGAGGGTACCGCCACCAAACTGCCGGTGATCGCGGCGAGGATGAGCGTCTTGCGGACGTTCTTCAAATTTCTTCCTTTCGCGGTGCGCGCGCCAAAGCAGACCCACCGGAGTGGGTCGAAGGTTTGGTTGGTGCCGAAAAGGTGCTCTGGGACGTGCCGTCTCGTTCGGGCACGACAGCGGCGGGCTCTCGATCTGCCCGGCGGGGTCCTACCCCGGGCCGCGGCGCTTCCGTGCCGTCCGCAGCCCCGCTCGCACGCGGGTCCGTGTTTTCAATTTTCGATTACTTATCCGTCAACCCGTTTCGGGCTACCAGGGACCGTACGAAACCCACGGGCGTTCGTCATCTTCAGGAAACGGATATCTCGGTTCGATAACGAGCCGATCACGCCGCGATGGCGGAAACATCTCTGCAGGTCAATCGCGCGTTTTGGCGCGGTGCCCATCAGGCGAAATCGCAACCGGATCGTGAGCCGAATCACGCCCTTTTTGTGAGCTGGCACACGTGTTTGCCGGTTCGGCGAACCCTCCGGAACGCGGATTTTGCATCCGGGGCGCGACGGTGAACCGGCGCAGGATACAACACAATACGCGAGATCACTTCCGACACGCCGCAACAGACGTACAGGAGCATCATCGAGTGAAAGTTGCTGCACAACAATGGATTTAGCAATTCAAATCTAATTGGCAACTGCGCCAATCACTTTCGAGACCCGTAGTGTAATTTGCCGAGGTCGCAATGGATTGCCGAATCGGCGGAGCTGAGGCGTCATTGGCCAGATCCTGAAAACCGCTCTGCAGCAGGCGATTCGATGAAGCAGAGAGCCCCGCCGCGGGCGCCATTGCGCAGATAACGACGGACTACGGACTTATGCACGAAACAAAGGCGCGAATTGGCCGAAGCGATTATCGGATAGCGCTTCAACGGCCAATTAATGGCGCAACCGCTTGGGTCAGACGCGCGCCTGCGTCGCCGCGCGCAGCTCGGCGTCGGTGTTGACGTTCGTCAGGGCGCGCGAATCCGGCAGCACGATCTGCTGCGCATCCGAGGCGTCGATCAAGGCGCTCATTCGGCGCTCGCCGGCGGCGACCAGCGCGTCGACTCGATCGGCGAGATCGGTGCGGTACACCGCGGCCAGGTAGTGGCTGCGACCGTCCCACGGCAACACCGCCTCGGCGTTGGTCTCGGTGGCGAGGTGGACCAGGTCATCGATGAGTTCGGCGGTCAGCAGCGGCATGTCGACGGCGCAGACGAATGCGAACCGGGCGCCGGCCTCCGCGGCCGCGCGCAATCCCCGCCCGGTCGCCGACAGCGGCCCCAGCCCCCGCACCTCGTCGCGAATCACACGGGCCTGCAGCGACGGCAGCGGCTGCCCCGGGGCGGCCATCACGAAGACCGGCTCGCAGCGTTGCGCGACGATGCCGACTACGTACTCGGCGAGCGTGCCGGATCCGCCCGGACCGGGCAGCGTGGCCTTGTCGCGGCCCATGCGGCGCGACTCGCCCCCAGCGACTATCACCCCGGCCAGTGGCACTGTGTCGGGTCCCTGGTCGGCCATGTCAGTCGACGGTCCAGGTGTCGCGCCCGCGCAGCAGCGATTGCAGCGCGGCGGAGTCGAACGGCTTCGACGCCTGGGCGGCGTGGACCTGAGCGCGCGCCGCGTCGTCGTAGGTGGGCCGGCTGATGTTGCGGAAGATGCCCAGCACGGTGTGGTCGAGGTTCTGGTCCGAAAGCCGGGACAGCGCAAACGCGTAGGCCGAGTCGTCGGCGTGCGCATCGTGCACCACGATCTCGTCGGTGCGCACGTCGGCCGTCTTGGCCACTTCCAGGCTGAAGCCAGACTTCACCACGCAGTATTCACCGTTGGCGCCGAACACGATCGGCTCGCCGTGGCGGACGTTGATCACCCGCTCCTCGGCGCCCTCCTTGCGCAGCGCGTCGAAGGAGCCGTCGTTGAAAATCGGGCAGTCCTGCAGGATTTCGACGACGGCGGCGCCCCGGTGCTCAGCGGCGGCGCGCAGCACTTCGGTGAGGCCGGCGCGGTCGGAGTCCAGCGCGCGGCCTACGAAGGTCGCCTCGGCGCCCAGCGCCAACGACACCGGGTTGAACGGCTGATCGAGCGAGCCCATCGGCGTCGACTTCGTGACCTTGCCGACCTCGGACGTCGGCGAGTACTGGCCCTTGGTCAGCCCGTAGATCCGGTTGTTGAACAGCAGGATGGTGATGTTGACGTTGCGGCGCAGCGCGTGGATCAGGTGGTTGCCGCCGATCGACAACGCATCGCCGTCGCCGGTGACCACCCACACCGAGAGATCCTCGCGGGCCAGCGCCAGGCCGGTCGCGATGGCCGGCGCCCGGCCGTGGATCGAGTGGAACCCGTAGGTCTCGAGGTAGTACGGGAACCGGCTGGAGCAGCCGATGCCGCTGATGAAGACGATGTTCTCGCGGCGCAGGCCGAGGTCGGGCAGGAAGTTGCGGATCGTGTTGAGGATGACGTAGTCACCACAACCGGGGCACCAGCGCACCTCCTGATCGCTGGTGAAGTCCTTGGCCTTCTGCGGCTGGTCCTCGGCAGACAACGCGGGGACCCCGTCGTTCTTGGTAAGCCTCGGGGACAAGCCGAGGTCTGTGCCCGCCAGATTGCCCATCAGGTCGGTCATTCGCTAGCTCCCGCTCCCACCGTCGCTGCCGCCATTCTGGCGACCATCTTCTTGTCTTGCTCGATTTCGGCCAGCGTGCCGCCCAGCGCGGCGCGGATCAGACGCCCGATCTCGTCCGCCAGGAAGGCCACACCCTGGACCTTGGTGACCGACTGCACGTCCACCAGGTACTTGCCGCGCAGGATCAGTGCCAGCTGACCCAGGTTCATCTCCGGGCACACCACCATCGGGTAGCGCCGCAACACGTCGCCGAGGTTCGCCGGGAACGGGCTGAGGTTGCGCAGGTGCGCGTGCGCGACCTTGATGCCCTTGCGCCGCGCGCGCCGGCAGGCCTCGCCGATCGGCCCGTACGAGCTGCCCCACCCGATCAGCAGCAGCTCGGCATCTCCCGTCGGATCGTCGACTTCCAGGTCCGGCACCGCGATGCCGTCGATCTTGGCCTGCCGAATCCGGACCATGAGGTCGTGGTTCACCGGCTCATAGGAGATATTGCCGGAGCCGTTCGCCGCTTCCAGGCCACCGATGCGGTGCTCGAGCCCGGGGGTGCCGGGCACGGCGAACTGCCGGGCGAGGGTCTCCGGATCGCGGTTGTACGGCTGGAACGGCTCGCCGGGCTTGGCGAAGGCGTGCGTGATCGGCTGCAGCGAGCCGACGTCCGGGATGCGCCACGGCTCCGAGCCGTTGGCGATCGCGCCGTCGGACAACACGATCACCGGGGTGTGGTAGGACACCGCGATGCGCACCGCCTCGATGGCGGTCTCGAAGCAGTCGGACGGCGAACGCGGCGCGACCACCGCCACCGGGGACTCCCCGTTGCGGCCGTACAGCGCCTGCAGCAGGTCGGCCTGCTCGGTCTTGGTGGGCAGGCCGGTCGACGGGCCGCCCCGCTGAACGTCGATGACCAGCAGCGGCAGCTCGGTCATCACGGCCAGGCCCAGCGCTTCGGACTTCAAGGAAATGCCCGGGCCAGACGTGCTGGTGACGCCGAGGGCGCCGCCGTACGACGCGCCGATCGCCGCGCAGATGCCGCCGATCTCGTCCTCGGCCTGGAAGGTGATCACGTTGAAGTTCTTGTGCTTGGACAGCTCGTGCAGGATGTCCGAGGCCGGCGTGATCGGGTAACTGCCGAGCACGACCTGGATTCCGGCCAGCTGACCGGCCGTGACGATGCCGTAGGACAGCGCGGTGTTGCCCGAGATCTGGCGGTATTCGCCCGACGGCAGGACCGCCCGCGAGACCTCGTACGTCGTCCCGAACGCCTCGGTCGTTTCGCCGTAGTTCCAGCCCGCCTTGAGCGCGAGCACGTTGGCCTCGGCGACGTCGGGCTTGCGGGCGAACTTCTCCCGGATGAACCGCTCGCTGGTCTCGATCGGCCGCCCGTACATCCACGACAGCAGGCCGAGCGCGAACATGTTTTTGGCGCGCTGGCCGTCCTTCTTCGACGCGCCGATCGACTCGACGGCCCCGAGTGTCAGCGTCGTCATCGCGACGGAGTGCACGACGTACTCCTCGAGCTCGTCGGTCTCCAGCGGGTTCGTCACGTAGCCCACCTTGGTCAGGTTGCGCTTGGTGAACTCGTCGGAATTCGCGATGACCATTCCGCCGCGCGGCAGGTCCCCGATGTTGGCCTTGAGCGCCGCCGGATTCATCGCGACCAGGACGTCGGGGCGGTCGCCGGCGGTCAGGATGTCGTAGTCGGCGATCTGAATCTGGAACGACGAAACCCCGGGCAATGTGCCTGCGGGGGCGCGGATCTCGGCGGGATAGTTCGGCTGGGTCGCCAGGTCGTTGCCGAAAAGGGCTGCCTCGGAGGTGAACCGGTCGCCGGTCAGCTGCATGCCGTCGCCGGAGTCCCCGGCGAATCGAATGACAACTTGCTCTAGACGCTGGCGGTCCGACCCATTGCGAGAGGAGCCATTGGGAGAATCAGACCCGGCCCCACTGCCGTTCGGATCCACTTATCCGCCTTCCATTCGTTAACCGGATAGGCACTTCGCGCTGGAGCATTAGGGTACGCGCCGCTGGGACGCCGCCCTGGCCCACAAGCTTGTGTGTCACTAGTAGTACCAATTATGGCACTTCTTTAAGAGAAGCATGGGCGTCTCGAAAGCATTGCATGCAGCGGATTTACGGTTAAATGCCGAAGTCAGCGCGGGCTACTGGTGCGTAGGCAGCGAAAGTGTGGTATTGGTCACGTTGATCGCCTGCCCGGCATGCGCTGGGGCGCCGTCTCGGGCATCGCGACGAGATACAACACGAGGCCCGCGGCGGCCAGGGCACCAAGGAAGGCGAAGGCGGCGTCGTAGCCGGCCGCCACCACGATCGAGCCGGCAACCAGGTTCGAGACCGCAGCGCCGATGCCCGTCGCCGCCGTCACCGCACCCAGGCTGATGTTGAACCGACCGGTTCCGTGCGTCACGTCCTGCACGACGAGCGGAAACAACGCGCCGAACACACCGGCCCCCACGCCGTCGAGCAGTTGCACGCCCACCAGCCAGTACGAGTTGTCGGACAGGGTGTAGAGAAATCCGCGTGCGGCCAAGACCGCGAAGCCGACCAAGAAAATGGGTTTGCGCCCCCAGGAATCGGCCTTGGCCCCGGCCAGGTAGGCCACCGGCACCATGACGACCTGCGCGGCCACGATGCACCCCGCCATCAGCGCGGTCCCGACGTCTTTGTTGTGCAACGCCAACAGCTGGCCGACCAGGGGAAGCATCGCCGCGTTGGCGAAGTGAAAGGCGATGACCGTGACGGCGAAAATCATCAGCCGGCGATTGTGCAGCAGCACCGCCAGCCGCGACGGCTGCTGGCGCGGCTCGCCCGGGGAGTGGTCCATGCCCCGCGCCACATCGTTGTCGATCGCGTCGGCCGGAATCCGCAGGGTCGCAACGACACTGCCGGCCGCCATCGCGGCGAGCACCCAGAACACCACCGCGGGCCCAAGGAAGTAAGCCAAGACACCGGTGACGGCCGCGGCCGACGCGTTTCCCGCATGATTGAACGACTCGTTGCGCCCCACCCGCCGTGAGAAGAGACGAGGGCCGACCGCACCGAGGGTGATCGCGGCCAACGCCGGCGCGAAGACGGAACCCGCGACTCCGGTGAGAGCCTGCAGCACCGAGATCGAGTAGAAGTCCGGAAACAACGGCATCGCCAACGATCCAGCGGTGACGGTCAGCGCTCCCGCGATGATCACCGCCCGCTTGGCCGTCGTTCGGTCGACCAGCGCGCCGGCCGGCGCCTGAGCGACGATCGCCCCGATGCCGCCGACCGCCATGACGAACCCGATCGACCCCTGGTCCCAGTGATGGGTCACCAGCAGGTAGACCGACAGGTACGGGCCCAACCCGTCGCGGACATCGGCCAGCAGGAAGTTGAGCAGGTCCAGCCCACGCGCCAGGCGCCGCGGAACCTCGGCCGGGCTGTTCAAAGCTTCAGGCGGCCGGAATCAGGGAATTGCTTAGGCGCTCTTGTCGCGGCGTTCGCTGCGCGACGGCTTGCGCGGCACGATCGTCGGCAGGACGTTGTCCTGCACCGTCTCCTTGGTCACCACGACCTTGGCGACGTCGTCGCGGCTCGGGATGTCGTACATCACCGGCAGCAGGACCTCTTCCATGATCGCGCGCAGGCCTCGGGCGCCGGTGCCGCGGTGGATCGCCTGGTCGGCGATCGCCTCCAGCGCGTCGTCGGTGAACTCCAGCTCCACGCCGTCCATTTCGAACAGGCGCGTGTACTGCTTGACCAACGCGTTCTTCGGCTCGGACAGGATCTTGACCAACGACTCCATGTCCAGGTTGGTGACCGACGCGACCACCGGGAGCCGCCCGATGAACTCCGGGATCAAACCGAACTTGATCAGGTCCTCGGGCATGACGTCGGCGAAGTGATCGGTGGTGTCGATCTCGGCCTTGGAGCGCACCTCGGCGCCGAAGCCCAGTCCGCGCTTGCCGACCCGCTCGTAGATGATCTTCTCCAGCCCGGCGAACGCACCGGCGACGATGAACAACACGTTGGTGGTGTCGATCTGGATGAATTCCTGGTGCGGGTGCTTGCGGCCACCCTGCGGGGGAACCGACGCCTGGGTGCCCTCCAGGATCTTCAGCAGGGCCTGCTGGACGCCCTCGCCGGACACGTCGCGGGTGATGGACGGGTTCTCGCTCTTGCGGGCGATCTTGTCGACCTCGTCGATGTAGATGATGCCGGTCTCGGCGCGCTTGACGTCATAGTCGGCCGCCTGGATCAGCTTGAGCAAGATGTTCTCGACGTCCTCGCCGACGTAACCGGCCTCGGTGAGCGCGGTGGCGTCGGCGATGGCGAACGGCACGTTGAGCATCTTGGCCAGGGTCTGGGCGAGGTAGGTCTTGCCGCAGCCGGTGGGGCCGAGCATCAAGATGTTGGACTTGGTCAGCTCGACGGGCTCGGACCGCGAGTCGCGGCCCTTCTCCCCGGCCTGAATCCGCTTGTAGTGGTTGTAGACGGCGACGGCCAGGGTGCGCTTGGCGGTGTCCTGCCCGATGACGTATCCCTCCAGGAACTCCCGGATCTCGGCGGGCTTGGGCAGTTCGTCGAGCTTGACGTCGTCGGCGTCGGCGAGTTCCTCTTCGATGATCTCGTTGCAGAGGTCTATGCACTCATCGCAGATGTACACACCGGGGCCAGCAATGAGTTTCTTGACTTGCTTTTGGCTCTTCCCGCAGAACGAGCACTTAAGCAGGTCACCGCCGTCTCCGATGCGCGCCATGGTGCTGAGGGCCTACTTCCTGTTCGCCGTTCGTCGTGCTATGCCGCATGTATTCCCCGACGCTACCCGCTTGCTTGGGCCCCCCGCGACCATTACCGCCGAATCGCGTCGTTGGTATTCATGTCCGTTGTCTGCATGAAACATATAGGCAGACGGCGCCCCTCACTCGCCGAGACGCGCAATCCGTGTTTTTGGCGTGTCGCGCTCGTTACCCGATCGAGTCCGGTGGGCTGCCACAACCCTACAGTTATCGAGTGGGATTGGCTTTCGGTTTTGGAGGGCCAACCGAGCCCGTGCTGATCGGCGACGGCGGCCTGGCCACCGAGCTGGAGGCGCGCGGGCACGATCTTTCGGACCCGCTGTGGTCGGCCAGGCTGCTGGCGGACGCGCCGCAGGAGATCGTCGCCGTGCACACCGCGTTTTTCCGGGCCGGCGCCGCGATCGCGACGACGGCCAGCTATCAGGCGTCGTTCGCGGGTTTCGCGGCTCGCGGAATCGACCGGAACGAATCCGCCGGCCTGCTGCGCCGCAGCGTCGAGCTGGCGAAGGTGGCGCGCGCCGAAGCCGGCGCGGGCGGGCTGATCGTCGCCGCCTCCGTCGGCCCGTACGGCGCGGCGCTGGCCGACGGCTCCGAATATCGCGGACGCTACGGCCTGTCCGTCGCCGCCCTGCGGCGGTGGCACCGGCCCCGACTGGAGACCCTGGCCGCAGCCGGGGCCGACGTGCTGGCGTGCGAGACGGTGCCCGACGTCGACGAGGCCGAGGCGCTCGTCGATCTGGTCCGCTCCGCCGGCGTGCCGGCGTGGCTCAGCTACACGATCGACGGAACGACGACCCGCGCCGGACAACCGCTGGCCGAGGCGTTCGCGGTGGCCGCCGGCGTCCCGGAGATCGTGGCGATCGGCGTCAACTGCTGCGCGCCCGACGACGTGCTGCCCGCGATCCCACTGGCCCGCGCGGTCGGCAAGCCGGTGATCGTCTACCCGAACAGCGGCGAGCGCTGGGACGGACGCGCGTGGGTCGGGCGATCGCATTTCTCGGCGCGCTTGGCCGAGCAGTGGGCGGCCGCCGGGGCTCGCATCATCGGCGGCTGCTGCCGGGTCGGACCCGCCGACATCGCGGCGCTTCGCCGAGGGTGCAGTCAGCGCGAAAAATCAGCCGAAAACTCGCAGTGAGTGCACATTCGGCGAACGGCCGTTAGGCCGTCTGCGCGGAGAGCTTGCGGTATTCCAGGACGGTGTCGATGATCCCGTAGTCCTTGGCCTCCTCGGCCGTCAGGATCTTGTCCCGGTCGGTGTCCTTGCGGATGACCGACGCGTCCTTGCCGGTGTGGCGGGCCAGCGTGGTCTCCATCAGCGTGCGCATCCGCTCGATCTCGGCGGCCTGGATCTCCAGGTCGGAGAACTGGCCCTGGATCACGCCGGACAGCGACGGCTGGTGGATCAGAACGCGGGCGTTGGGCAGCGCCATCCGCTTGCCCGGCGTGCCGGCGGCCAGCAGCACCGCCGCCGCCGACGCGGCCTGGCCCAGGCACACGGTCTGGATGTCGGCGCGCACGTACTGCATGGTGTCGTAGATCGCCATCAGCGAGGTGAACCCGCCGCCGGGTGAGTTGATGTACATGGTGATGTCGCGGTCCGGGTCCAGCGACTCCAGCACCAGCAGCTGCGCCATGATGTCGTTCGCCGACGCGTCGTCGACCTGCACGCCGAGGAAGATGATGCGCTCCTCGAACAGCTTGTTGTACGGGTTGGACTCCTTGACACCGAAGCTGGAGTGCTCGATGAACGACGGCAGGATGTACCGCGCCTGGGGTTGCATTTCGGGATTCACTGGGCTTCTCCGTTGGTGATGTGAGCGGCGCGGGTGATGATGTGGTCGACGAAACCGTATTCGAGGGCTTCCTGGGCGGTGAACCAGCGGTCGCGGTCGGAGTCGGCCTCGATGCGTTCGATGGACTGGCCGGTGAATTCGGCGTTGAGCCGGAACATCTCCTTCTTGATGACCGTGAACTGCTCGGCCTGGATGGCGATGTCGGCCGCGCTGCCGGTCACCCCGCCCAGCGGCTGGTGCATCAGGATCCGGGCGTGCGGCAGCGCGTAGCGCTTGCCCTTGGTGCCGGCCGCGAGCAGAAACTCGCCCATCGAGGCGGCCATGCCCATCGCGTACGTGGCGATGTCGCAGGGCGCCAGCACCATGGTGTCGTAGATCGCCATCCCGGCGCTGATCGATCCGCCCGGGGAGTTGATGTAGAGCGAGATGTCCTTATCGGCGTCCTCCGCGGCGAGCAGCAGGATCTGCGCGCACAGCCGGTTGGCGACCTCGTCGTTCACCTCCGAACCCAGGAAGATGATGCGCTCGGAGAGCAAGCGCTCATAGACCGAGTCCGTGAGGTTGAGCCCCTGCGAGGGCGAACGCATGTCAGTCACGACTGGGTTACCTGCTTTCTCGAGTTCTTCTCTGTTCCGACCCTAACCAACCAAGCCCGCCGTGTGCCGGTCACGCGCCCCCCGAAATGGGCCCGTTCGCTCACAGCGTCATCGCGGGTCACTTCGCCGCGTCGTCGGCCTGAGCGGCTTCGTCGGCGTCCTCTGAATCCTCAGCCTCGTCGGCCGCCTCGACCTCGTCGGCGTCGTCCGAAGCCTCCGCGGCCTCGTCCGGAGCTTCGCCCCGCTTGCCGAAGAACTCGCTCGTGTCGATGGTGTTGCCGTCGGTGTCGGTGACGGTCGCCGCCTCCACCGCCGCCGCGACGGCCAGCCCGCGGCGCACGTCGGCGAACATGGCCCCCAGCTGGTTGTTCTCTTGCAGGTAGCTGAACAGCTGCTGCGGCTCGATGCCGTACTGCCGGGACGTCATCACCAGTCGCTCGGTCAGGTCCTCCTGGCCGACCTGGATTCCCAGTTCGTCGGCCAGCGCGTCCAACAACAGCTGCTTCTTGACGTCCGACTCGGCGGCGTTGTGCGCGTCGACCTCGAACTGCTGGCGCGACTTACCCTGCTCGCGCAGCGCCTCCGCGAACTTGGCCTCGTCGTGCTCGAAGCTGTGCAGCGCGTTGTGCACGGCGCTGTCGGCCTGAGCCTTCACGATCGCCTCCGGCAGCGGCACGTCGACCTGCTCGAGAATCGCATCGATCGTGGCGTCGCGGATCTGCTCCGCCTGCTGGGCGCGCTTGACCCGGCCCACCTGCTCGCGGAGGTTGGACCGCAGCTCGTCGATGGTGTCGAACTCGCTGGCCAATTGGGCGAACTCGTCGTCGGGCTCGGGCAGTTCGCGTTCCTTGATCGACCTGACGGTGACGGTGACCTGTGCGTCCTTGCCGGCGTGCTCCCCCGTCGCCAACTTCGCGGTGAACTCCTTGGACTCGTCGACGGACAGGCCGACCAGCGCGTCATCCAGGCCCGCGATGAGCCGGCCGGAGCCCACCTCGTGCGACAGGCCCTCCGCGGCCGCGTTGGGCACCTCCTCGCCGTCGACGGTGGCCGAGAGGTCGATCGAGACGAAGTCGCCGAGCGCAACCGGGCGCTCGACTCCCTTCAGGGTGCCGAACCGCGCGCGCAACGACTCCAGTTCGGCGTCGACGTCGTCGTCGCTGACCTCGATCGGGTCGACCGAGACCTTCAGCGAGCCGAGGTCGGGGAGGGTGATCTTCGGACGCACGTCGACCTCGGCGGTGAACGCCAGCTCCTCGCCGTACTCCTTCTTGGTGACCTCGATCTCGGGCTGGCCGATCGGCTCGACTTCGGCCTCGGCGACCGCCTGTCCGTACCGGGCCGGCAGCGCGTCGTTGACGACCTGGTCGAGCATCGCCTCGCGGCCGAAACGGGCCTCGAGCAGCCGGGCCGGCGCCTTACCGGGCCGGAATCCGGGCAGCCGGACCTGCTTGGCCAGCTCCTTGTAGGCGCGTTGGAAATCGGGCTCGAGTTCGGTGAACGGCACCTCAACGCTGATGCGCACCCGGGTGGGGCTCAACTGCTCGACGCTGCTCTTCACGGGTGTGCTCCTCGGTATTCGGTGGATCGGCGCAGTATTGGTCGGGGTGACAGGATTTGAACCTGCGGCCTTCCGCTCCCAAAGCGGATGCGCTACCAAGCTGCGCTACACCCCGCGCTGACCTCGCAGATCCTACGGCCCTCCCACGCAAAGGTGGCCGTCGGCTCCGCAGCGACCGTCAAGACGTGCGGGACCTCACGGGGCGATCACAAAACCGCTTCGATTAGATTTGATGTTCGCCGCCAGATACAGTCTCGCTCGACTAAAACTTGCGGGCGTAGCTCAATGGTAGAGCCCTAGTCTTCCAAACTAGCTACGCGGGTTCGATTCCCGTCGCCCGCTCGGGCTGATGCTTGCTCGACAGAAAGGCGCCATGAGCGACGTCGAACTGAAGGGCTCATGTGCTTCCGACTTCGTCGGTGTGCGCGACGCGTTCGAGCGCAACTTCGTGCTGCAGGGTGAGGTTGGGGCGGCCGTCGCGGTATGGGTCGACGGGGAGCTCGTCGTCAACCTCTGGGGCGGTTGGGCCGACGCCGCCCGCACCCGGCCCTGGCAACAGAACACCCTGACGACGGTCCTGTCGGGCACCAAGGGGATGACGGCCACCTGCATCCACCAGCTGGCCGACCGCGGCGAGCTGGACCTGTACGCGCCGGTGGCGCGCTATTGGCCCGAGTTCGCACAGGCGGGCAAGGAAGCCATCACGCTGGCCATGGTGATGAGCCACCGCTCCGGCGTCATCGGGCCGCGCACCCGGATGCGCTGGGAGGACGTTGCCGACTGGGACTTCGTCTGCGGGCAGCTCGCCGCCGCCGAACCGTGGTGGGAGCCCGGCACCGCGCAGGGCTACCACATGACCACCTTCGGCTTCATCCTCGGTGAGGTGTTCCGCCGCGTCACGGGCCGCACCGTCGGGGAGTACCTGCGCACCGAGATCGCCGAACCGCTCGGCGCCGACGTCCACATCGGCCTGTCGCCCGCCGAGCAACGGCGCTGCGCCGAGCGGGTCAACAAGCCGCACGCCCGGGACCTGCTGGCCGAGGCGCAGGCGCCCGGCTACCCGACCAGCCTGACCGAACACCCCAAGGCGGCGCTGTCGATATCGATGGGCTTCGCCCCCGACGACGAACTCGGCTCGCACGACCTGGAGCTGTGGCGCCAGCTCGAGTTCCCCGGCACCAACGGCCAGGTGTCGGCGCTGGGACTGGCGACGTTCTACAACGCGCTGGCGCAGGAACGGCTGCTGACCCGCGAGCACATGGAACGGGTCCGGGTGTCGCAGGGCGGCTTTGAAACCGATCTGGTGCTGGGCCCGCGCGTCGCCGACCACGGCTGGGGCCTGGGCTACATGCTCAACCAGCGGTGCGTCAACGGCCCCAATCCCCGCATCTTCGGGCACGGCGGCCTGGGTGGCTCATTCGGGTTTGTCGACCTCGAGCACCGAATCGGCTACGCGTACGTGATGAATCGCTTCGACGCCACCAAGGCCAACGCCGACCCGCGGAGCGTCGCGCTCAGCGACGAGGTCTACGCCGCGCTGGGCGTCATCGAGCGCGCCCAAACGTAAGACCGCACCCCGCCGACCCGTTGCCGACGGGGCGCGGTCATTCGGTCAACGGATCAGCGATGGTCCCAACCAGGGCCGCCGGGCCCGCCGGGGCCGCGCCACGGTTCGGGGTGCGGGTTGGGGCCCGGCCCGCGCCAGTTGTCATGGCAGTGCCCGCGGTCCCAGTTGTCTCCCCAGCCCGGGTCCCAGAAGTCCCCGGGGCACCATTGCGGGAACGGCCCGGGCTGCGCTTGCGCCTCGGTGGCGGCGCCCAGCCCCGCCAGGCCCAGACCGACGAGTATCGCGAAAACGGTTGCAACTAAACGTGGAAAGAGTTTCACGGTCGCAACCAATACCCGACGGAAGCCGCGCCCAAACAGTAGACGCCGGCGTTTCTTGCTTGGGGTTTCCTGTCAGCGGCAGAATTCCGTCACTTCTGGCAGTTGGGGCACCAGAACACGTTTCGGCCCTCCAACACCTGGGTGCGGATCGGTCCGCCGCACACGCGGCACGCCTCCCCCGCGCGCCGGTACACGTAGGTGCGTGGCCGCCCTTGCCGGTACGACGGCGGGCCGTGGTCGTGTTCGGGCAGCACCACGACGATCTGGCCGCGCCGCAAACCGACCTTCATCAGCGCCACCAGATCGGTCCACGCCGCGTCGAACTCCGCCTGGCCGATCGCGCGGCCGGGCCGGAACGGATCGATGCGGTGGCGGAACAGCAACTCGTTCCGGTAGACGTTACCCACGCCGGCGATCACGGTCTGGTCCATCAACAGCGCGCCAATGGGCTTGCGCGACTTGCTGATTCGAGCCCACGGCCACGCCGGGTCGGCATCGCTGCGCAGCGGGTCGGGACCGAGCTTGGCCACCACGTCGCTGACCTGAGCTTCGTCGATGACCTCGCACACCGTCGGGCCACGCAGGTCGGTGCCGTAGTCGGCGCCGACCATCCGCATCCGCACCTGTCCGACCGGTTCGGGCAGCGGGGCATCGTGGGGCCGCTCCCACTCGGTGAAGGCGCCGTACAACCCGAGGTGCACGTGCACGATGGGGCCGCCGTCATAGTGGTGAAACAGGTGCTTTCCCCACGCGCTGGTGCGCCGCAGCACCCGGCCGTCGACGACGGCCGCCGCGTCCGCGAACCGGCCCTGCGGGCTGGACACAGCGACCGCCGCCCCGCGGTATCGGCGCTGATGCAGCCGGGCCAGCCGGTGCAGGGTGTGCCCTTCGGGCATCTCTTAAGCCCGGGCGCCGGGCACCGGCGGCGCCTGGTGGGTGCGTTCGTACTCGGCGAGGATGTCGATACGCCGTTGGTGGCGTTCGGCTTTCGACCACTGCGCGCTCAGGAAGGCATCCACGATCGTCAACGCCTCCTCGACCGTGTGCATGCGGCCGCCGATGCCGATCAACTGCGCGTTGTTGTGTTCGCGCGCCAGGGTCGCGGTCTCGACGCTCCACGCCAGCGCGCAGCGCGCTCCCGGCACCTTGTTGGCGGCGATCTGCTCACCGTTGCCCGACCCGCCGAGCACGATGCCCAGGCTCTCCGGGTCGGCCACCGTGCGCGTCGCGGCCGCGATGCAAAACGCCGGGTAGTCGTCCTCGGCGTCGTAGCTGAACGCGCCGCAATCGATCGGCTCGTGCCCGGATCCCTTGAGGTGGGAGATGATCTGCTGCTTGAGCTCGTATCCGGCGTGGTCGGAACCCAGGTAGACGCGCATGCCCGCCATCTTTACAGCCGCGCGCCCGCCGGGGCCAGTCGAGGGTCTAGTCGAACTGGGGCGGCTCGGTGCGGGTCCGCTTGAGCTCGAAGAAGTGCGGATACGAGGCGAAGGTCACCGAGGCGTCCCAGAGCTTGCCCGCTTCTTCGCCGCGCGGGATCTTCGAGATCACCGGCCCGAAGAACGCCACACCGTTGACATGGATGGTCGGCGTGCCGACGTCGTCGCCGACCGCGTCCATCCCCTCGTGATGGCTCTTGCGCAGCGCCTCGTCGTAGTCCTCGCTCTGCGCGGCCTCGGCGAGCTCGGCCGGCAGGCCGGCGTCGGCCAGCGACAGCTTGATGACCTCCTCGAGGTTCTTGTTGTCCTCGTTGTGGATCCGGGTGCCCATCGCGGTGTACAGCGGGTCCAGCACTTTGGCGCCGTGGGCCTGCTCGGCGGCGATCGCCACCCGGACCGGCCCCCAGGCGTGCTTCATCATCTCGCGGTACTTGTCGGGCAGGCCTTCGCGGTTTTCGTTGAGGATGGCCAGGCTCATGACGTGGAAGTGCACCTCGATGTCGCGAACCTTCTCCACCTCGAGGATCCAGCGCGACGTGATCCAGCACCACGGACACAGCGGATCGAACCAGAAATCGGCTCGGTTTTTGTCGTTGGCCTTCTCGGGCATAGCGCGGTCCTCTCCTCGAGAGCAGATACGGTCAGAACACCGTTCAGCACAACCGTAGTCGCGCGGCGCGTGTTCCCGCCCCGTCGCTCCGGTTACCAGGCGTTCACCAACACGTTTAAGTTGGACGCGTGGCCCTTCCAAACCTCACCCGTGACCAGGCCGTCGAGCGCGCGGCCCTGATCACCGTTGACAGCTACCGGATCAGCCTCGACGTCACCGACGGCTCGGGCGGCCCGGGCGACCGGACCTTCCGGTCCACCACCACGGTGGTGTTCGAGGCGCTGGCCGGCGCCGACACCGTCATCGACATAGCCGCCGACGCCATCCGCAGCGCGACCCTCAACGGCCGCGAACTCGACGTGTCCGGATACGACGAATCGACCGGCATCGCGCTGCGCGGGCTCGAGAAGCAAAACGTCCTCGTCGTCGACGCCGACTGCCGCTTCTCCAACACCGGCGAGGGGCTGCATCGCTTCGTCGACCCGGTGGACGACGAGGTCTATTTGTATTCGCAATTCGAAACGGCCGACGCCAAGCGCATGTTCGCGTGCTTCGACCAACCCGACCTCAAGGCGACGTTCGACCTGCAGGTGGCCGCGCCCAAACACTGGAAGGTGATCTCCAACGGCGCGACGGTATCGGTGGAGGACGGCATACACACCTTCGCCATCACCCCGCGGATGAGCACCTACCTGGTGGCGCTGATCGCCGGCCCGTACGCCGAGTGGAGGGACTCCTACACCGACGAACACGGCGAGATCCCGCTGGGCATCTACTGCCGGGCCTCGCTGGCCGAATTCATGGACGCCGAGCGGTTATTCACCCAGACGAAACAGGGATTCGGCTTCTACCACAAGAACTTTGGCCTGCCGTACGCGTTCGGCAAGTACGACCAGCTGTTCGTGCCCGAGTTCAACGCCGGCGCCATGGAAAACGCGGGGGCGGTGACCTTCCTCGAGGACTACGTCTTCCGCAGCAAGGTCACCCGGGCCTCCTACGAGCGGCGCGCCGAGACGGTGCTGCACGAGATGGCGCACATGTGGTTCGGCGACCTGGTCACCATGACGTGGTGGGACGACCTGTGGCTCAACGAGTCGTTCGCGACCTTCGCGTCGGTGTTGTGCCAGAGCGAGGCAACCGAATTCACCGAGGCGTGGACGACGTTCGCCACCGTCGAGAAGTCGTGGGCGTACCGCCAGGACCAGCTGCCGTCGACGCACCCGATCGCGGCCGAGATCCCCGACCTGGCCGCGGTCGAGGTGAACTTCGACGGGATCACCTACGCCAAGGGCGCGTCGGTACTCAAGCAGCTGGTCGCCTACGTCGGGCTGGAGCACTTCCTGGCCGGGCTGCGCGACTACTTCCGCACGCACGCCTACGGCAACGCCACGTTCAGCGACCTGATCGCTGCGCTGGAAAAGGCGTCCGGTCGCGACCTGTCCGACTGGGGGCAGCAGTGGCTGAAAACCACCGGCCTGAACACGCTGCGGCCCGACTTCGACGTCGACGGCCCGGGCGCTGACGGCAAGTTCACCCGGTTCGTGGTGCGCCAAAGCGGCGCCGCGCCCGGGGCGGGCGAGACGCGGGTGCACCGGCTGGCGATCGGCATCTACGACGAAGATGGCGCCGGCAAGCTGGTGCGGGTCCACCGCGAGGAACTCGACGTCGAGGGCCCGGACACCGAAGTGCCTGCGCTGGTTGGGGTTTCGCGCGGCAAGCTGATCCTGGTCAACGACGACGACCTGACCTACTGTTCGCTGCGGCTGGACGGCCAGTCGCTGCAGACCGCGCTGGAACGGATCGCCGACATCGCCGAGCCGCTGCCGCGCTCGCTGGTGTGGTCGGCCGCGTGGGAGATGACCCGCGAGGCCGAGCTGCGCGCCCGCGATTTCGTGGCGCTCGTCTCCGGCGGCGTGCAGGCCGAAACCGAGGTCGGGGTGGCGCAGCGGCTGCTGATGCAGGCCCAGACGGCGCTGGCGTCCTACGCCGAGCCGGGGTGGGCGCGCGAGCACGGCTGGCCGCAGTTCGCCGACCGGCTGCTGGAGTTGGCCCGCGCCGCGGCGCCCGGATCGGATCACCAGCTCGCGTTCGTCAACACGCTGTGCACGTCCGTCCTGTCGACGCGGCACGTGGTGACGCTGGCCGACCTGCTGGATCACGACCCGGCCGAGCGGGGTCTGGCCGGGCTGGAGATCGACACCGACCTGCGCTGGCGCATCGTGACCGCGCTGGCCGCCGCCGGCGAGATCGACGCCGACGGGTCCGCGACCCCGTTCATCGACGCCGAGGTGCGGCGTGACCCGACCGCCGCCGGCAAGCGCCACGGCGCCCAGGCGGCGGCCGCACGGCCCCAACTCGAGGTCAAGGAGCGGGCCTGGACGACGGTGATGGAGGACGACACACTGGCCAACATCACGGCCCGATCGATCATCGCCGGCATCGCCCCACCGGGACAGCACGAGCTGCTCAAGCCGTTCACCGCGCGCTACTTCGACGCGATCGCCGGGGTCTGGGCGCGGCGCTCCAGCGAGGTCGCCCAAACCGTGGTGATCGGCCTCTACCCGCACTGGGACATCAGCGAGGCCGGCGTCGCGGCCGCCGACGAGTTCCTGAGCGACCCGGAGATTCCGCCGGCCCTGCGGCGCCTGGTGCTGGAAGGTCAGGCGGGGGTCAAGCGGTCGCTGCGCGCCCGCACGTTCGACGCGTCCTGATCCTGCTCTCCGCCGAGCGCGCGTGTTTGTACGCCGACACGCCGCATTCGGCGTACATTTACGCGCCCTCGCGTGGAGAGGTTAGGCCGGCGAGATCCCGGCGCTGAGCACGCGGATCGCGCTGACCAGCCCGTCCACCAGGTGTCCCTGCTCGAACGCCGACGAGGCGGCGGCCACCCCGAGCGGCGCGGCCGACTCGGCACCACGACCGCGTACCGCCGAGCCGTAGACCACCTCGATGACCGACTGGTCGGGCGACACGGCGAGCAGCACCGCGTTGTCGGGCGTCGGCACGTTGGCCAAGATCTCGCGGGCCCGCGCGGCGGTGTCGCTACCCAGGTCGCCGAGGTAGATGGCGAATCGCGCCCGAGACGCCCGCGAGCCGTACTTCAGCGCATCGTCGATGGCGACCAGGTCCTTGGTCGGAAACGGGTAGTGCACCGACAGCTCGCCCGGCTCGGTGACGCCCGAAATCCGGCCGCTGGTGGTGATCACCGAACCCTTGGGCAGCTCGCTGCGCTCGATCGTCGCAACCTCACCATGTGCCACTGGCGCCACCTCCCACCGAGAACTCCGACGTGCCGTGTCCGTGATGCGCGCCGCCGACGTCTTCGTCGGTCGCGGCCCACAGGATCGGCGGGTGCGTCCACTTCTCCGACATCTTGTAGGTCGCGGGGTGGGGCCCCTTGTGCCGCCAGATCAGCAAGGACAGCACCACAACCAGCGCCAGCGGGATTCCGATGAAGTACAGGTGAATCTCTCCAGGGCTCACGACGCAAACCGTATCCCACCGGGTGATGTACCCGCACACCTGGACACGGGATTGGTCAGGCTGCGCCCTCGCCAAGGTACCGGGCCCAGGACGGGTCCAGCTCCTTGACCGTCGACAGCAGCCGCCAGTGCTGCCCGGTGGGCGGCAACGGCGCGCGGCGCAGCGCCCAGCCCAATTCGGCGAGCAGCTTGTCACCCTTGCGGTGATTGCAGGTCGAACAGCACGCCACGCAGTTCTCCCAGGAATGGTCACCGCCGCGGCTGCGCGGCACCACGTGGTCGACGGTGTCGGCCTTGGCCCCGCAGTAGGCGCAGCAGAAACGGTCGCGGTGCATCAGGGCGGCGCGGGTCATCGGCACGCGCGCCCGGTAGGGAACCCGCACGTAGGACCGCAGCTGGATCACCGAGGGCACCACGATCGACCTGGTCGCCGAGTGGATGACCGGCCCGGCCGGGTCGTCGTGCACCACG
This sequence comes from Mycobacterium sp. E2327, assembly GCF_001672675.1. NCBI lineage: Bacteria > Bacillati > Actinomycetota > Actinomycetes > Mycobacteriales > Mycobacteriaceae > Mycobacterium > Mycobacterium sp. E2327. The sequence continues at coordinate 63,725 of NZ_LZKE01000093.1, read as the reverse complement.
TCCGCCTTGCCGCAGATCACCATGACGATGGCCCGCCGCATCGGCAGCGCGGTCAGCGGCTCGTAGGTGGAATTGAGCAGGAGCACCCGCCGCCGGCTCCAGATCGACGCGGTTTCGTGGCGGGTAGGCGGGTGGGTATCGACGCTATGCAGGGGTGACGCGGTTGGGGGCCCGGTTAACCCTGCCGCGGCACCGGAACTGCGGTGGCTGCGGCGTCTCTTGCCATGCGCCATAGATCCTCCGCCGATAGTCCACCATGATTCGCCGCCAAACGCACCCTTATTGCTGGTGCGCGCCGTGACAAACCGGTGAACAGAAGGCGCGACGCGGGGCCGTACGGCCGTGCCAACCCGGCGATGCACCACAATGGAGGGGATGGATCAGGTGAGCTTCTACGACGCCGTCGGCGGTGCCGAAACCTTCAATGCGATCGTGTCGCGGTTTTACGCGCAGGTCCCCGAGGACGAGATTCTTTCTCAGCTGTACCCCGCGGACGACCTGGCGGGCGCCGAGGAGCGGCTGCGGATGTTCCTCGAGCAGTACTGGGGCGGCCCGCGCACCTACTCCGACCGGCGCGGGCATCCGCGGCTGCGGATGCGGCACGCGCCGTTCCGGATCACCCCCATCGAGCGCGATGCGTGGCTGCGCTGCATGCACACCGCCGTCGCCTCCATCGACTCGCAGACTTTGGACGACGCACACCGCCGCGAGTTGCTTGAATACCTGGAAATGGCCGCGCACTCCCTGGTCAATTCCTCGTTCTGATCCCAGTAACCGAACGGAGCAGCATGAGCCCCGAGCCGTGGTGGTTGAGCGCGGTCTTCTACCAGGTCTATCCGCGGTCGTTCGCGGACAGCGACGGCGACGGCGTCGGCGACCTGGACGGGTTGACCGCCCGCCTGGACTACCTCACGCAGCTCGGCATCGACGCGATCTGGCTCAACCCGGTCACCGTTTCGCCGATGGCCGACCACGGCTATGACGTCGCCGACCCGCGGGACGTCGACCCGCTGTTCGGCGGGATGGCCGCGATCGAGCGGCTGATCGCGGCGGCCCACGAGCGGGGCATCAAAATCACCATGGACGTGGTGCCAAACCACACCAGTTCGGCGCACCCATGGTTTCAGGCGGCGCTGGCCGCCGGTCCGGGCACCGACGCGCGCGAGCGCTACTACTTTCGCGACGGGCGCGGTCCCGACGGCGAATTGCCGCCGAACAACTGGACATCGGTGTTCGGCGGGTCGGCCTGGACCCGGGTGATCGAACCCGACGGCAACCCCGGCCAGTACTACCTGCACCTCTTCGACGCCGAGCAGCCCGACCTGAACTGGGAGCACCCCGAAGTCTTCGACGACTTCGAGAAGACGCTGCGCTTCTGGCTGGAGCGCGGCGTGGACGGCTTCCGCATCGACGTGGCCCACGGGATGGCCAAGCCGCCGGGCCTGCCCGATGCCAAGGACGACGTCAAGGTGTTGAGCCACAGCGACGACGACCCGCGCTTCAACCACCCGAGCGTGCACGAGATCCACCGCGGAATCCGCAAGATCGTCGACGACTACTCGCCGGCGGTGACGATCGGCGAGGTGTGGGTGATGGACAACCTGCTCTGGGCCGAGTACCTGCGGCCCGACGAACTGCATCTCGGCTTCAATTTCCGGCTGACGAAGATCGACTTCGACGCGCGCGAAATCCACGACGCGATCCAGAACTCGTTGGAAGCCACCGCGATTGAGAACGCCACCCCGACCTGGACGCTTTCCAACCACGACGTGGGCCGGGAGGTCACCCGCTACGGCGGCGGCGAGGTCGGGCTGCGCCGCGCGCGGGCGATGGCGATGGTGATGCTGGCCCTGCCCGGCGCGGTATTCATCTATAACGGTGAGGAATTGGGCCTGCCCGATGTCCTCGACCTGCCCGAGGAGGTGCTCCAGGACCCGACGTGGGAACGCTCCGGGCACACCGAACGCGGGCGCGACAAGTGCCGGGTCCCGCTGCCCTGGTCGGGCGACGCTCCCCCGTTCGGCTTTTCCACCACCGCCGACACCTGGCTGCCGATGCCGGCCGACTGGGCGGCGCTGACCGTCGAAAAGCAGCTCGACGATCCCGACTCGACGCTGTCCTTCTACCGGCGCGCCATCCAACTACGCAGGGAACGAAGCGAATTCGGCGGCGACGAGCTCGAATGGCTGGCCGCCGACGACGACCTGCTGATCTTCGAGCGGCACGGCGGCGCGCTGGTGTGCGCGCTGAACGCCGGTCGGCTGCCGATGGCTTTGCCGCCGGGCGAGGTGATCCTGGCCAGCGCGCCGTTGGTCGACGGCAAGCTGCCGCCGGACTCGGCGGCCTGGCTGGTCTGAGCGCCTCGGGCCCGTCAGTGCAGCACCAGCGCCGCGTGCGTGCGGCGCCGGTACACCGAGCCGAACTTGGCGTCGATCCGCAGCCAGTTCGGCAGGATCCGGACCCGGACCATCTCGTCGGCGCCGATCGCATCGGGTGATTGGGGCAGGAAACCCATTGCGGTCAAGGCGAACACGCAGCGCATCGGAAGGCCGACGCTGAGGTCGGCAGAGCTGACCCGGATGACCTCCTGGTCGAGCAGCGACACCGGGGGGCCATGAGAGCTGCCGTGCTCCTTGGCAAGTTGCGCGCCGCGCTGCGCGAGGTCCAGCATCACCCGGGCGGGTACGTCGTCGAGGTGGGTGAAACCGGATTCGGGGGGCAGGGCCCCCCGCCACGCGGAGTCCATCGCGTAGCCGGGATCGACGTAGCCCTCGGCGTCCATCGCCGAAAGGCCGCGTGCCAGCCCGTGTGCCGCGACGGACAAATCGTCGGGCCGCACCCGGCCGACCACCACCCGGCTCGCGAGCACGTCGAATCCGGTTGCCACCCAGGCGGTCAGCAGCCCGGCGGATCGGGCCCGCAGCCGGATGACCGCGGCGTCGTCGAGGCGCATCGCGTGATCGACGAACGTGGCGAGATCCCCGCGGTGGGTGGCGTCACGCAACCACACACCTCGCTCGGCTACCCCGCTTACTCCCTGAGCCACCGTTGCAGATACTCCCGATGCTGGGGCGAAAGCCGAAACAGCCGCTGCTCCTCGATGTGGACGGCGGCCAGTTGCGTCTCGGCGATGACGGCGGGCTTGGAGGCCGGGTCGGCGTTGACCGAGCGCACCTCGTAGCCGAGCGTGAAGTCGACCGTCCGGTGCTGTTTGGTCCAAATCGTCACCTGCAGAGGCGAATCGGCCAGGCGCAGCTGACTCTTGTAGGTGACGCGCACGTCGGCGATCAGCAGCCCGATGGTCGTCACGTCGGCGGCGAAGGGTTCCTTGAGGAACAGCACCCGCGCCTCTTCGAGGATGGTGACCATGGTGGCATGGTTGACGTGCTGGTACATGTCGATGTCCGACCAGCGCACGGGCACCGGTGCGACGAAGCCAACGCTCAACTCGACGATCCCCTGCCGCTGGTGCGGGTCATCCGGCGGATCTGCCGGGCGGCCACCGACAGTGTCGCGAGATCCTTTGCCCCGCTTTCCTGGATCTCGCTCAGCGTGCGACGGGCCCGCTCCACCCGGGACGCGCTGATGTGTTCCCACTCGCCGATCTTCTCTTCACCGCTTTCGTCGGGCTCGCCGACGGCCAGCACGTCGAAGCACAGCGATCGCAGCGACGCGTAGATGTCGTCGCGAATCGCCAAGCGCGCCAACGATTGCCAGCGATCGTGGCGGGGTAACTCCGAAACCGCCGTCAGCAGGCCGTCGGTGCCCAGGTGGTCCATCAGCGCGAAATAGGTGTCGGCGACTTCGGCGCTGTCCATTTCGGTGATGTCCGCGACGTCGATGATGTCGAGCAGGCTGTAGCGGTACAGGCCGGCGGCCACCATGTAGGACAAGTCCTCCGGTGCGCCCTGCGAGGCGAATTCGGCGGCTTCCTTTTCGACGATGGCCTTGTCGTCGCCACGCAGCCACTCCGACATCCGCGGCGTCAGCTCCTTGACCTTCGCGGCGAACCGGTTGATCTCGGCGCCGACGGCCAACGGCTGCGGGCGGTAGTTGAGCAGCCAGCGTCCGGCGCGGTCGATCAGCCGTCGGGTGTCCAGCGTGAGCCGGTCGGACAGCGCGACGGGCACGCTCGCCGCGCGGATCTGCCGCCAGATCTCGCTCACGCCGAAGATGGCGTCGGTGGCGACGTAGGTGCGCACCGCGTCGATCGGCCCGACGCCGACGTCCTCGGTGATCCGGAACGCGTAGCTGATGCCCGCGGCGTCCACCAGGTCGTTGATCAGCATGGTGGTGACGATCTCCCGGCGCAGCTGGTGGCCGCGGATCTCCGGGGTGAACCGCTCGCGCAGCTGCGTCGGAAAGTATTGCGGCAGCCGGGATGCGAAGACGTCCTGCTCGGGCAGTTCGGTGGTGAGCATCTCCTCCTTGAGCGCCAGCTTGACGTGGGCCATCAGCGTGCACAGCTCGGGAGAGGTGAGCCCGATGCCGACATCGATGCGCCGGTGGATCTCCTTCTCCGACGGCAGCGCCTCCAGCTCGCGGTTTATGCCGCGGTCTTCGAGGTATTTGATCTGCATCGCGTGCACGGGCAGCAGGCTGGCCGCGTTGGCGCGGCTGGTGCCGATCAGGTCGTTCTGGTCCTCGTTGTCGAGCAGCACCAGCCGCCCGACCTCGTCGGTCATCGACTCCAGCAGCTCCTTGCGCTCCTCGGCCTTGACCTTGCCCGCGGTGACCAGCGAGTCGATCAGGATCTTGATGTTGACCTCGTGGTCCGAACAGTCCACGCCGGCGGAGTTGTCCATCGCGTCGGTGTTGATCCGCCCGCCCGACAGATCGAATTCGACGCGGCCCAGCGCGGTCACCCCCAGGTTGCCGCCTTCGCCAATGACCTTGGCGCGCACCTGATTTGCGTTCACGCGCACCGGATCGTTGGCGCGGTCGCCGACGTCGGCGTCGGACTCGGATTCGGCCTTGATGTAGGTGCCGATGCCGCCGTTGAACAACAGGTCGACGGGCGCCTGCAGGATCGCCCTGATCAGGTTGGGCGGGGACATCTCGGTGACGTCGTCGCTGTCGATGCCCAGCGCCTCGCGGACCTGCGGGCTGATGGGGATGGCCTTCTGGTCGCGGTTGTATACCCCGCCGCCCTCACTGATCAGCGACTTGTCGTAGTCGTCCCAGCTGGACCGCGGCAGGTCGAACATCCGCCGCCGTTCCTGCCACGACGCCGCCGGGTCGGGGTCCGGGTCCAAGAAGACGTGCCGGTGATCGAAGGCGGCGAGCAGCTTGATGTGCTTGCTCAGCAGCATGCCGTTGCCGAACACGTCGCCGCTCATGTCGCCGACGCCGACGACGGTGAAGTCCTCGGTCTGGGTGTCGACGCCCATCTCACGGAAATGGCGTTTGACGGCCTCCCAGGCGCCCTTGGCGGTGATGCCCATGGCCTTGTGGTCGTAGCCCACCGACCCGCCGGACGCGAACGCGTCGCCCAGCCAGAACCCGTAGGACTTGGCGACGTCGTTGGCGATGTCGGAGAACGTCGCGGTGCCCTTGTCGGCGGCCACCACTAGGTAGGCGTCGTCCCCGTCCCGGCGGATCACCTCGGGGGGCGGGCTGACCTTTTTCGTTGCGTGGTCGACGTTGTCGGTGACGTCGAGCAGGCCGGAGATGAACAGCTGATAGCAGGTGACGCCCTCGGCGCGGGTGGCGTCGCGGTCGGCGGCGGCCTCGCCCGACGGCAGTGGCGGCCGCTTGACGACGAATCCGCCCTTGGCCCCGACCGGCACGATGACGGCGTTTTTCACCGCCTGCGCCTTGACCAAACCCAGGATCTCGGTGCGGAAGTCGTCGCGGCGGTCGGACCAGCGCAGGCCCCCGCGCGCCACCGGGCCGAACCGCAGGTGCACGCCCTCCACCCGCGGCGAGTACACGAAGATCTCGAATTTCGGTCGCGGCAGCGGAAGTTCGTCGATCAGCTGGGCATCCAGCTTGAGCGCCAACACATTACGGGCGCGGGCGGATCCCTCGCGGGTGACGAAGTAGTTGGTCCGCAGCGTGGCCTGCACCAGCGACGCGAACGCGCGCAGGATGCGGTCGGTGTCCAGGCCCACCACGGCGTCGATGTCCGCGGCGACCGCGGCGGCGGCCGCTTGCGCGTCGCGACCGGTCGGCGACCCCTTGGCAGCGGACGCCCGCGGATCGAAGAGCGCCTCGAACAGGGTGACAAGGGACCGCACGGTCGACGGATGCTCGCTCAGCACCGATTCGATGTGGGACTGGCTGTACGGAAAGCCGGCCTGCCGAAGGTATTTCGCGTAGGCGCGCAGCAGCACGACCTGCTGCCAGGTCAGCCGCGCGCGCATCACCAGCTCGTTGAACCGGTCGATCTCGACGCGCCCCTGCCAGATGGCGGTGACGGCGTCGGCAAATCGCTCCGCGGTGGACTCCCGTTCGGCCGCCGTCGTCGCCAGCGGGATCGTCGGGTGCGGCTGGATCTTGAACTGGTAGATCCACACCGCCAGCCCGTCCTGCCGCGTGACGGTGAACGGGCGCTCCTCGAGCACCACGACGCCCATGCTCTGCAACATCGGCAACAGCTGGCTCAACGAGGCGGTGTGACCGCCGACGAACCAGGTCAGCTGGGCGGCCGCGTCCTCGCCGCGGTCGGATAACACCAGCTTGACCGAATCATCGGACAGCTCTTTGATGATCGCGATGTGCTCGATGGCGTCGTCGGGCGTGACGGCCTGCTTGTAGACCTCGGAGAAGGCGGCGGCGTAGTGCTCGGCGTCGGCGTGCGAGACGGGCCCGGCGGAGACCTCGGCCGCGGCGGCGATCAGGCGGTCACCCCAGGTTCGCGCGGCTTCGCTGAGCAGCCCCTGGATCCGGACGCGGTTGGCTTCCGACACGTCGACGGTCGGGGTGTTCTCGGGCAGCCGGACCATGAAATGCATGAGCGCCCAAGGTGATTCGCTGACGCGCGCGGTGAACTCCAGTCGTGTACCGCCGAATTCGTGGACCAGGATGTCCTCGATCTGCAGGCGCACCGGGGTGGTGTAGCGATCGCGGGGCACATAGACCAGGCAGGAGACGAAGTACTGCAGGCGGTCGGCGCGCAGGAACAGCAAGGCGCGCCGCTGCGATCCCAGGTCCACCACCGCTTTGGCCATCGTCAGGAGCCGTTCGGCGCTGAGCGTGAACAGCTCCGAGCGCGGGACGGTCTGGATGACGTCGAGCAGCAACTGGCCCGGGTGGATGGGGTCGCCGTCGGCCATCGCGAGCGCCTCGCGGACCCGGCTCGAGACCGTCGGGATGTCCAGGACGTCGGCGTTCATGGCGGCGACCGTGAAAAGTCCGACGAAGCGGTGCTCGAAGACCGCCCTGCCGCCCTGGCCGTCGTCCGCGTATTCGCGAACCGCGATCGCGTACGGGTAGGCGCCGTAGCGCAGGTAGCTGCCGACCACGGATTGGGCCAGGACCAGCAGGTGGTCCTCGTCGGTCAGTCGCGGGCGCGAACCGGTGCGGGTGCGCAGGACCCCGAGGCCGGTTGCGCCGTCGGCGGAGACCACGTTGTCGTGCACCCGCGCGCGTTGATAGCCCAGCAGCAGGAAGTTTCCGTTGCCCAGCCAGCGCAGCAGCTGGGCGACGTCCTCGCGGTCCGGCGCCGAAAATCGGTCATCGGCGTTGGTCTGGACGGCCTCGGCCAGCTCGCTCAGGGCGCTGATCATCGAGGCGGCGTCAGTGGCGACCTGCTCGACGTCGGCAAGCACCTTGGGCAGCAGCCGTTCCACCTCGGCGAGGACCTTGCTGTCGACGGACGGCGACAGCGGGACGTAGATCCACGCCTCGCCGTCGTATTGCGACTTGCCGGGCAGTTTCGGTTCGACGCTGAGCAGCTCGCCGGCCGAGTCGCGGTGCACGTCGAACACCGGGGTCATGATGCCCGCGTAGGCGACTCCCAGCCGGTGCAGCAGCACCGTGACGGAGTCCAACAGCATGCTGCCGTGGTCGGTGACGACCTGCAGGGCGGGCCCGAATCCGTCGGGATCGTCGGCCGGGTGCACGCAGACACAGCTCTTGCCCTGCGATCGGCACTCGGCCAGGCGATAGTGCGCGCGCAGCATGGCGGGGGTCACCATGGCCGCGGGGTCGACGGGACCGGGTACGCCGGCGTCCAGGGCTCCCGGTTCGTCGCCGCGGGGACCGCGGTAGCTCTCGATGTAGGCGTTCGCGATCCAGTCGGGGATGTCGTCACTCGTGGTGAACGTGGTCCACGGCTTGAGATCCTGCCTAGCACCGGGATCGATCGTCATGCCGATTGCTCCCAACTCGCGACGGACGCCATTGCCCACCGGTACCCCGCTTTCCCGCGGGGCGCCGGCAGCCCTGACACTAGTCGCGCGTCAGCTTGCGGTGGGTCACTCGGTGCGGCCTGGCGGCGTCGACTCCGAGGCGTTCCACCTTGTTCTCCTCGTACGCGCCGAAGTTGCCCTCGAACCAGAACCACTTGGCCTCGTTGTCCTCGTCGCCTTCCCACGCCAGGATGTGCGTGCACGTGCGGTCGAGGAACCAGCGGTCGTGGCTGATCACCACCGCGCAGCCGGGGAACTTCTCCAGCGCGTTCTCCAGCGAGCTCAGAGTCTCGACGTCGAGGTCGTTGGTCGGCTCGTCCAGCAGGATGAGGTTGCCGCCCTCCTTCAACGTGAGCGCCAGGTTCAGCCGGTTGCGCTCACCGCCGGACAGCACGCCCGCCGGCTTCTGCTGGTCTGGCCCCTTGAAACCGAACGCCGACACATAGGCCCGCGACGGGATCTCGTTCTGCCCGACCTCGATGTAGTCCAGCCCGTCGGAGACCACTTCCCACACCGTCTTCTTGGGATCGATGCCGGCGCGGGTCTGGTCCACGTAGCTGAGCTTGACGGTCTCGCCGACCTTGACCGTGCCGCTGTCCGGCTGCTCGAGGCCGACGATGGTCTTGAACAACGTGGTCTTGCCGACCCCGTTGGGGCCGATGACGCCGACGATGCCGTTGCGCGGCAGCGTGAACGACAGGTCCTTGATCAGGGTGCGCCCGTCGTAGCCCTTGTCGAGGTGGTCGACCTCGACGACCACGTTGCCCAGCCGCGGCCCCACCGGGATCTGGATCTCCTCGAAGTCGAGCTTGCGCGTCTTCTCCGCCTCGGCGGCCATCTCTTCGTAGCGCTGCAGGCGTGCCTTGCTCTTGGCCTGGCGCGCCTTGGCGCCGGAGCGGACCCAGGCCAGCTCCTCGGTCAGCCGCTTCTGCAGCTTGGCGTCCTTGCGGCCCTGCACGGCGATCCGCTCGGCCTTCTTCTCCAGATAGGTCGAGTAGTTGCCCTCGTAGGGGTAGGCGCGGCCGCGGTCGAGCTCGAGGATCCACTCGGCGACGTTGTCCAGGAAGTAGCGGTCGTGGGTCACCGCGAGGATCGCCCCCGCGTACGCGGCCAAGTGCTGTTCGAGCCACTGCACGCTCTCGGCGTCCAGGTGGTTGGTCGGCTCGTCGAGCAACAGCAGGTCCGGTTTGGACAGCAGCAGCTTGCACAGCGCGACGCGGCGCCGCTCCCCGCCGGACAGGTTGGTGACCGGCTCGTCGGGCGGCGGGCAGCGCAGCGCGTCCATCGCCTGCTCCAGCTGGGAGTCGAGGTCCCACGCGTCGGCGTGGTCCAGCTCCTCCTGCAGCCGCCCCATCTCCTCCATCAGCTCGTCGGAGTAGTCGGTGGCCATCAGTTCGGCCACCTCGTTGAAGCGGTCGAGCTTGACCTTGATGTCGCCCAGGCCCTCTTCGACGTTGCCGCGGACCGTCTTCTCCTCGTTCAGCGGCGGCTCCTGCTGCAGGATGCCGACGCTGGCGCCGGTGGCCAGGAACGCCTCGCCGTTGTTGGGCTTGTCCAGGCCGGCCATGATCCGCAAGACGCTCGACTTGCCGGCGCCGTTGGGGCCGACGACACCGATCTTGGCCCCTGGGAAGAAGCTCAACGTGACGTCGTCCAGGATCACCTTGTCGCCGTGCGCCTTGCGGACCTTCTTCATCGTGTAGATGAACTCAGCCATGCCGCGGTTTTGCCTTTCTGGTCTTTGAGAGAGATCTCGCGGACCATCCTAGGCATCGCGCGGCGGCGCCGATCCCGCAGCTAAGCCGTCAGCGGCAGCGCTGCCGAATCGTCGGGCTCGACGCCGTCGTCGGCATCGGTCTCCTCACCAGCGGCATCCGTCCCTCCCGCCGTCGACGGCGCGGCGTCCGCGGGCGTCGGCCCGGTGTAGCCCGGCCTCTCGATGCGCACGATCGCGCGCGACACGTCCGGCCCGACGGATGTCGCCCGCATCTCGAGCGATGAACGGCGATTGCCGTCGCGGTCCTCGTACTCGCTGGTGTACACGTGGCCCACCACGATCACCGGCGCGCCCTTGCCCAGCGCGGCACCCACGCCGGTGACCAACTTGCCCCAGCAATTGACGTTGATGAACAGCGAGTTGCCCGACTCCCAGCCTCCGTCGGCCGTGCGCCGCCGGGAGTTGCTGGCCACGCGGAACTTGATGACCTCCTGGGTGCCGACCTGTCGGCGTTCGGGGTTGTTGACGATGTGGCCGACGACCGTAAGCGGTGTTTCAAACATGGGCTCAATTCCCTTTCTCGATTGCATTTCGCTCTGTGGTGACCATTGACCCCGGCACTACCGACGGACCCGGCGCAATACCGCTCGCACCCGCTGCCCGTGTGAAAAAAACCGTGACTGTGGATAGTTCCCCGTTTTGTCCGGATTGGGGATTTCAAGACCACTACCAGGCTGCTTGGCTGGGATCACTTGGCCGAGCCGGGCGTCCGAAATATTGCGTCGTTTCCTGAGATTGAAAGCAGCGATAGGTGCCGCCCGCCGCACCCAACATCTGCGCACATCTCAGATCGTCTCTGGCGCTGTCCGCGGAATCGTCAACACTTCCAGGTTTACTGAAGTCGTTAACTTGGCGGACGTTTAATCTCGCTGGCATGGGTCGCTTGTGGCAGTTTGTGTGGGACAGGTATGGGTCGCGGTACTCATGGGCGCTTTGGGCGATCGTCTTCCAATTCTTGCTGCCCGTCTACCTTGTTCCGCCGTTTGCCGTTGTTGCGTTAGAGAAGTCGGATCGCTACCTCGAAGCGGCGGCCATCACGGCTGTCGGCCTGCTGCTGCCGGTGTATGTGACGTTACTTCCCGGCCTTGGAGACATCCGCCTTGCGGAGCAGTGCGCAGCGGGCGTTGAGGTCGATCGAGCGAAGGCACTGGAGGCCACGTATACCTGGGCTCGGCGGACGGTTGCCCGAGCCTTGGTGAGCAATGCCGTTGCGCTGACGGTGATATTGGTTGTTGTCGGTGCGGCTGTGGGGGCGACATGGTCACGGTTGATCCAGTACGGAATTCTTGGCGCCGCCTACGGCGCTGGCATACAGGTGATAGCAGTGCACAGCTTCGCGGAAGCCGCACTACGACCTGCCAGGATCGCCATCGCCGGTGACATGAGCATCGGTGATTCGCTGCCGCGCTCCCGCCCGACGTTCGCCGTTTGGTCGGACATGCTAGTGGTCGCGGTCTCGTTCGTCTTCGCGGTTGGAGGGGCGATCGTGGCGGCTGTATTCAATCGGGTTAGTGAGGTCCCCGTAGCCTCCGTGGTGATCGGATGCGCGCTAACCCTTGTCTTCGGGGTGCCGATGACCGTCGGCGCCTCCTTCTCGCCGTCCTTGCGACCCATTCGTGAGCTCACCGAAGCAACCAAACGTGTTGCGGCCGGCGACTACCGCCAACGGGTGCCGGTGGTGCAGGATGACGACCTCGGTGCGCTGGCGGCATCGTTCAACCGCATGCAGGCCGGTTTGGCTGAGCGGCAACGCCTTCAGGCCGCATTTGGCACCTACGTTGGCCCCGCCCTCGCGGCGCGGCTGCTCGAACAGGGTGATGACGTGTTCACCGGCGAGCGGCGCGAGGTGACAGTGATGTTCGTTGACGTTCGCGACTTCACCCCGTTCGCCGAGGCGAACACGCCTGAAAACACTGTCTCTCGCCTCAACGCGCTGTTCGAAATCATGGTGCCGGCTGTCATGGACGCAGGGGGGCATGTCAACAAGTTCCTCGGTGATGGGGCTCTGGCGGTCTTCGCCGCCCCCAATGACCTCGCGGATCACGCCGACGCCGCCGTGAGCGCCGCTGTCCTGATTCACCGTCTTGTCGCTGAGCGATTCGGCGAGACCCTGCAGATCGGCATCGGGATCAACACGGGTGCGGTGATCGCTGGCACTATTGGCGGCGGCGGCAAGCTCGAGTTCACCCTGATCGGTGACACCGTCAACGTCGCTGCCCGCGTCGAACAGCTCACAAAAACCACCGGAGACGCAATTCTTCTCACCCAGCAATGCGTCGACGCATTGGAGTCTCGACCGGCCGGGCTCATCGACCGGGGACGCCATGTCCTGAAAGGAAAGACAGACCCTGTGCAGGTCTTCGGCCTCGATCACGAGGTCGACGCGCGGGTTGGTTTCACTCGCTAGTAGAAGGTAGACGATCCTGTGGACTGGCTACTGGTACCATATCTTGTACCACTAGCAAGGAGGGTCCCGGTGGCGATCACTGCGAGCGAGGCGCGCAAGAATCTGTTTCCTTTGATTGAGAAGGTGAACGCCGACCGGATGCCGGTTGAGATCACGTCGAAGGCGGGTCGCGCCGTGCTGATGTCCGCGGACGACTGGGAAGCGTGGCAGGAGACGGCGTACCTGTTCCAGTCCCCGGCGAACGCCCGCCGGCTTCTCGACGCGGCTGACGCACTGGATCGGGGTCGCGGAATCCGGGCCGATCTCGCCGAGTGAATATCGTCTTCTCGCCTCAGGCCTGGGAGGACTACCTACACTGGCAGACCGCCGACCGTGCGGTGCTCAAGCGGATCAACACGCTCATCGCCGACGCTTGTCGGTCGCCGCAGGAAGGCATCGGCAAGCCGGAACCGTTGAAATACGGCCTCGTCGGCGCTTGGTCTCGACGGATTACCCAGGACCACCGACTGGTCTACCGGGTTGTCGGCGATGACCTGCAGATCCTGCAGGCCCGATATCGCTACAGCTAGCCGGGCGGATGCCACGCGATCTCGTCAGGGCCCGCGAGCGTAACGACACTGCGAAAATTCGCACGCGATTTCGCAGTGTCGTTACGCTCGCGGACTTTCGCTACGCCCGGGCGTTTCGCCCCGCGCCAGCTCGGCCAGCATCGCGTTGTAGGCAGCCAACTCGGCGTCGTCGTCCAGCTCGGCCGCGCGGTCCAGCCGCCGCGCGGTGCGCTTGTCGCTGCGCGCCCACTGCACCAGCAGCGCGATCATCACGATCACCAGCGGCACTTCGCCTGCGGCCCAGGCGATTCCGCCACCCAAATGCTGGTCGCCGATCAGGTCGGTGTGCCAGGGCAGCCCGAGCGATCGGTAGTAGTCGGCGCCGAGCACCTTTCGGGTGCCCATCAGCACCACCCCGAAGAACGCGTGCAGCGGCAGGGATGCGAACACCACGCCGACCTTGGCCAGCGGCGGGATCGGACGCGGAGTCGGGTCAACCCCGATGACGATCCAATAGAACACATAGCCGCTGACCAGGAAGTGCACGTTCATCGCCAGGTGCCCGGCGTGACTGCTGACCGCGGTGTCGAACAGGTTCGAGAGGTACAGGCCGTAAAAACCGGCGACGAAGAGCACTGTGGCGACGATCGGGTTGGTGACGAATCGCGAATAGCGACTGTGCAGCGCGGCCAGCAGCCACTCCCGCATGCCGGGCGGGTCGTCGCCGCCGGCGGCGGGCAGCGCCCGCAGCGCCAGGGTGACCGGGGCGCCCAGCACCAGCAGGATCGGGACCAGCATCGACAGGCCCATGTGCGCGACCATGTGCATGCTGAACATCGCCGGCATGTAGCGACCGACACCCGACGAGGTCACGAATAGCAAGGTCAGGCAGCCCAGCAGCCAGGACACCGTTCGCCCCGGCGGCCAGTGATCGCCGCGGCGGCGCAACCTCAGCACGGCGGCCACGTACAGCGCGGCGAACACGATCGCGGCGGTGCCGAAGATGAGGTCGAAGCGCCAGTCGAGCAGGATGCGCACCGCGGTGGGAGGTCCATCGAAGTCGTAGCCGATCTCGGCCTCCGGGATGGTGGGCAGCCGGGCCGGGGGCGGCGGCGGCGCGGTGCGGCCCAACCCGACGGCGATGCCGAACGTCAGGCCGAACACCGCGGCCTCGATCAGCGCCAGCCTGATCAGGAGCCGGCGTGCTCGCGGTGGAGTCGGATCGCCTTGCAGCGCAACCGCTCCCGAGCGTCGCTGGCGCCAGCCGAGTGTGCCCAGCGCGCACAGCGCGACGAATTTCGCGACGACCAGCCGCCCGTACCCGGTCGTCAACAGGTCGGACGGCAGCACCCGCACCAGGGCGTTGACCACTCCGCTGAGCGCCATCGCCACCCAGCACCACAGCGCGACCGTCGAGAACCGTCGTGCCGCCAGGCCCAGGTAGTCACCGCCGCGCAGCCCGTGGGCGAGCAAGGCGAGCAGGCCGCCGGCCCACACGCTGGCGGCGACGAGGTGGATCAGCAGGCTGTTGGTGGCGAAGTCGTGCGAACCACCGGCCGACGAATGACCGGTCAGCCCGAGCGGAACCAGCGTCACCAACGATGCGGCCAGCAGCAGCGGCGTCCACGACCAGCGCAGCACCGACACGCTCGCCACGGTGACGAGCGCGGCCAGGATGGCGGTCCAGCGCCAGGCCGAGGCGGTGTTGACCAAGCCGGCCAGCGACCAGATGGTGCCGGGGTCGAGGTCGCCCAAGCGGTGACCGGAGACGTCGGAGATGGTCAGCGGGACGAGCAGGGCGGCGCACACCGCCCAAACCCCCGACGCGACCGTCCCGAGGCGAAGCGCGCGATAGCCACCGACATCGAGGACGCCGCTGCCCTGCGGCGGCACCAGAAACGCCGCGAACAGGAACGACCCGACGGCCAGCACCGCGGCGATCTCCCCCACCGCCCGGACGAACGGCAGCCCCAGCGTGGTGGCCGGGCCGGGGTCGGGCAATCCCGTCGCGGTCAGCGCGCCCGCCAACGAGAGCGCCCCGATCCCCGCGGCCGTGCAGCCCGCCAGCACCGCGACGCCGATCAACACCGGCCACACCCGCGCCGCGCGGGTGGCCACCGGCCGGTCAACGGTCATGCACCCAGCGTATTGGGCGCTGCCGACTACCGAGCTTGGCCGTCCAGCCGCTCCCGGCGCGCGCGGGCCTCGCGGGCGATGAACTGCTCGCGGGCGATCCGGCCGACGTACTCGGAATCCTCGAGGATGTTGCGCAGCTCTCGGCGGAAAGCGGTCCGCCGTTCGGCGAGGTCGGGGGCCGGCGCGATCAGATCTTGGTCGACGACGACCTGATACGCGGTGGCGAACAGCAGCGTCGATACCGATTCGCTGCTATGGACCCTGGTCTGTGCCACGTATTGCCGGCCCACCCCGAGCGCCGACTCGGTCAGCTCCTTGGGCCCGACGTCGGCCGGCGCGTCGCGCAACACGTCGGCGACGATCTCGTACGCCTCGAAGAACACCCGCAACATGGCTTCCGCCATCAACGGACGCTTGGCGAACAGCATCGCGTGGATTTCGTCGCCGCCGGCGGTGACGTGCGCTTCCCAGTCGTCGTGCCACGCCATCTCTTCGGCGATGTGGTCCCGGAACGCCGCCGAGTCGGCGAAATAGAAATCGAACTTCAGCAGATCCCGCAACCGCATCGCCTGCGCCCAGAACGCGGCGACGCGGTCGCCGTCAGGGTCGGTGACGCGCCGGGCGTGCGCCAGCGCCAGCTCGACGATCGAGGTCTCTAAAAAGGCGTGGATCAAGGAGTTTCGGTAGAACGCCGCGGCGTGCTGCTGCTCGGGCGCGATTCGCCACACCGGCTCGCGGCCGCCGTCCACGCGGGTGATCGGGTGTCCGTTGGACAGCGTGTCGACCGCGGCGAGCACTCCGTCGCGCCGGCGCAGCCGCAGGGCGCTCGTGGACATCGGGGTCTGCTTGCGCTCCAGATAATCCAGCGAGTCCTGCAGGGTGTGGTGCAGTTGGCCGAGCGTCAACGCCGCGCCCCGCGTGGTGAGCAGCAGCGCGCACACCAAACCCGTCGCCGTTACCGGGGTCGCCTGCAGGATCCGCCACGCAACCTGAAACGACATCTTCTGCAGCGCAAGCCGTTTGGCGTCCTCATCCAGCGCGCGTGCCCCGTGCGGCGGACCGAGGTACTGCCGCATCGAGACCGCTTCCGGGAAGCGCACGTAGATCTTGCCGTAGTTACGCTCGCCCTGCGCCTTGATGAAGTTATAGAGCCAGACGACGCCCTCCGGTGTCTTCTCGCCCCCGCGGGCATACGCGGCGTACTCGGCGGTTTCGTGCAGCTGGTCGAAGCCGATCGACACCGGCTGCAACAGGATGTCTTCGCTGCGGCCGTCCAGGTACGCGTCGGCGACGTACGACAGCAGACCGAGCTTGGGCGGCAACATCTTTCCGGTGCGCGAGCGGGTGCCCTCGATCGACCAGCTCAGGTTGAACCGCTTCTCGACGATGTAGCCGACGTATTCGCGCAGGACGTACTTGTAGAGCGGGTCGTCGCCGATGTTGCGGCGGATGAAGATCGTCCCGGCACGGCGCAACAGCGGACCCATCACCCCGAAGGACAGGTTGATGCCGGCGAACACGTGCACCGGAGGTAACCGGTTCTCCTGCATCGCCACCGGCACCACCGCGCCGTCGATGTAGGAGCGGTGCGAAAACAGCAGCACGGCGGGATGGGTTTCCAGCGCGGTACGCATCGCGGCCACCTGGTACTCGTCATAGTCGATCTGGGGGTCGAATCCGCGGCTGAGCGCCCTGCCCAGGACCCCGACCAGGTCGACGGACACCCGGCTCCACCCGGTGGACAGTTCGTCGAGCATCTTGCCGGCTTCCTCGACGGTGGCGCCCGGGATCTTTTTCAGGCCGGCGCGAAAACGTGTGGAGGCCAAGATCTCTGGCTTGACCAGCCGCGGCGACTTGTACTGCGGCCCCAGGATCCGGTATTCGGCGCGTTCCAGCGCCAAGATGGCCCGACGGGTGACGAAGTGCGCGAAGTCGTGTCTGTCTTCGCCGACGGTGGTGTCGCGCCACTGCTGGCGCAATTCGGAGACCTTCGCCGGCTCGCCGGCCACCACCCGCGCGCGTAGCGGGTCATTGCGGATGATGTGCCGCTGCTGACGTGGGTTGGGGTGGTATGGATCCTGGCCCGGGAGCAGCCCGGCGAGCTTGGCGACCCGACCGCGATTGGCGGCCGGCAGCCAGAACACCCGCACCGGAACGACCGAGCGGTCGTCGTTGGATTCGGACTCGAGCCGCTCAACCAGCTCGGGTAGCGCCGTGGGCGGAGCGTTTTCTTCGGGCAGCGCCAATACCTCGAACGTCGCGTCGGGGTTGCCGGCACGCTCCTGATCCACCCACGCCATGACCAACTCCCGCTCGACCGGAGAGGCCATGGACGCCAATATCAGCGAGTCTTGTGCGGCGACGACGGCGCTGATATCCGCGGCCGGTTTGGTCACTGCCGCCCTCTCGGCGCGGAACCCGGCGACTCCCCGCTGACGGTTCCCCGCCCGCTGGGCTGTTGCGCCTCACCGTCTTTGAGCGCCACCTGAGACTCGTTCGGGTTCGCCTTCGCCGGCTTTGCCTTGGGCGCAGCCTTTTTCGCGGCGGCCTTTTTCGCGGCGGCCGTTTTGGCGGGCGCCTTTTTCGCGGCAGCCTTCTTGGCGGCCGCCTTCTTCGCCGGCGCCTGGGCCTTTTTCGCCGCCTTCTTCTCGGCGTACAGATCGACCTCGGGCAGTTCGTCGACAGGCCAGTTGGCCAGCGTGTCCAGGTAGAGCTGACGCACCTCGGCGATGTGGTCGGGCAGCTTCTCAACGGTCCAGTCGTCGACGGGAATTGGCGGGAATACCGCGACGTCGACCGTGCCGGGGTTGATGACGGTGGAGTTTCGCGCGGCGACGATCTCGGCGTTGCGGATGACGATGGGGACGATCGGGATTCCCACCGCCATCGCGATGCGGAAGGGCCCCTTCTTGAACGGCCCCACTTCGGTGGTGTCGACCCGGGTGCCCTCCGGGGCGATCACGATGGAGAGCCCGTTGCGGGCCCGGTCCTCGACCGTGTGCATCGTCTCGACCGCGGCGACCGGATCGTCCCGGTCGATGAACACGGTGTCGACCAGCTTGCCGAGCGTGCCCATGATCGGGTCCTTCTGCAGTTCCTTCTTGCCGACGCCGACCCAGTTGTCGCGCACCAGCGCGCCCGCGATGACGGGGTCGACCTGGTTGCGGTGGTTGAAGATAAAGACCGCCGGACGCTGCGCGGTCAGGTTCTCCTGGCCGATGACGTTGAGCTGCACCCCGGCGATCGCAAGCGACAACTGGGAGAAGGTGGAGGTGAAGAAGTTCACGCCGCGCCGACGGCTGCGGGTCAGCACGCCGATGCCGACGGCGCCGGCGGCGACCGGGAACATCGAACTGAAGCCGGCGAGCGTTCGCAACTGCCGCTGCAGGCCGAGCCGACCCCGGCTCTCGAATCTCAGGATCGGCCAGCCGCGGCGCTTGGCCACCGCGGCCATCTTTCCCTCGGGGTTGGTCGGCCGTGGATTGCCGACCAGATACATCAGGGCGACGTCCTCGTCGCCGTCGGCGTAGAAGTAGCTGTCCTTGAGGTCGATGCCGTGCTCGGCGGCAAACCGTTGCACGGCAGCGGCTTTGCCCGGTCCCCACAGGATCGGCTTCTGCACACCGCCGGTGAGTATCCCGTCCTCGTTGGTCTCGAACTTGTTGGTGAGCATGTTGGAGATCCCGAGGAAGCGCGCCACCGGGTTGACCTGAATGGTCAGCGCCGACGAGCTCAGCACCACGGTGTGGCCACGGGCCACGTGTGCGCGCACCAGCTCGCGCATCTCGGGGTAGATCCGCGACTCGATCCGTTGCACGAAGAGCCGCTCGCCGATCTCCTCCAGGTCGTCCAGCAGCCGCCCGGCCAGCGCAGCGGCGGCCTTACCGATGAGGTCTTCGAACTCGATGCGCCCCAGGGTGTGGCTCAGGCCGGCCTGAACCATGCTGAGCAGCTCACCCACCCCCATGTCGCGGCGCAGCAGCCGCTCCTGAGTCAGGATGACGGCGGTGAACCCGGCGACCAGTGTGCCGTCCAGGTCGAAAAACGCGCCGATCTTCGGTCCGGGCGGGCTGGCCATGATCTCGGCGACCGAGCCGGGCAACCGCATGTCGCCTGCCGGTTGCTTTTGCGCGCCAACGTTTTTGGCCTGCTCTTGCGAGGCGCTCATGAGCTCGCCACCGATCGCGCGGAGACGGCCGGCTCGGTGAAGGAGGCGGGCACCGCGCGCGGCGCCGGGTCACCCGCCAGCGCCAGGATCTCGTCGAAGCCCTCCAGCAGGCACTGGGCGAACAGCGGTTCGTTTCGCACCGAGGCCCGGTCGTAACGCACGGTGATCGTGCACCACCCGCCCCGGGAGATCAGCACCACCATCATCGCCACCCCGGGCAGCGGGCCGATGCCGTACTGCCGCAAGACCTTTGCGCCGGCGATGTAGGTGTCGCCGGGATAGACCGGGACGTTGCTGGCCTGCACGTCGGACCCGATCACCGAGCCGGTGATCCCCTCCAGCACGGGCGTGGGCAGCACGCTGAGCACCGGGGCGATGGAACCGATGATGTTCATCGCGGGCTCGTCGCGGCGCTGCGTCATCTGGGCGCGGATCTTCTTCATCCGGGCGACGGGATCGGCGGTGCCCAGCGGCGCGGCCAGGTTGACGCCGGTGAAGCGGTTGCCGCCGGCCGTGTCGGCGTCTGCGCGCAGGCTCACCGGCACGGCCATCGGCAGCGTGCTGATGGGGACGCCGAGGGCCACGTGGTAGCGGCGCAGGGCACCGGACAGGCCGGCGAGGTAGGCGTCGTTGATCGATCCCCCACCGGCTTTCGCGGCCCGGTGCAGGTCGGAAAGCGGAATGTCGATCGCTTCGGTGCGGGTGGCGAGGCTGCGCCGGCGCAGCAGCGGCGACGGCTCGGCGGCGCGGTTCATCACCCGCACGCCCGACATGGCGTAGCCGACCACTCCGCCGACGGTGGAAACCGGGTCCAGCACCGCCTTGCCGGCCGCCGACACCGCCCCGGACACGGCGCCCACGACGCCGTTGACGATGGCCAGGGGCAGGCGGTTGATGCCTTGGCGCATCAGGTCATTGGGCGTCAAGTCCTGCGGAACGGGTTGCGGCGGCGTCGGCCTGGCCGGCGGCTCCCGCTCCAGGTCATAGATTTCGGCGAACATCTCGACGCCGCCAACACCGTCGGTGACCGCGTGGCTGACGTGCAGCAGCGTCGCGGCCCGGCCGTCGGCCAGGCCCTCCACCAGCGTGGCGGTCCACAGCGGCCGCGAGATGTCCATCGGCGATTGCAGGATCACCTCCGCCAAGTCGAACACCTCGCGCAGCGTGCCTGACCCGGACACTCGCACCCGTCGCACGTGGAAGTCGAGGTTGAAGTCGGGATCGACGACCCAGCGCGGTGACGCCGTCGGCAACGTCGGTACGACGACCTTCTGGCGCAACCGGCGCACCCGCCGGGAGGCGTTTTCGAATCGGGTTCGGAACCGGTCCCAGTCCGGTGTGGTGTCGAGGAGTTCGAGCGCCATGATCCCGGACCGGGTCCGGGGGTTCGCCTCCCCCCGATGCATCAGATAGTCCACCGGCCCGAGCTCGTCGGCCAATTGAATGGCCTCGCCCGACTCAGCCATGATCGCGAACTCGACGCGCCAACGTTGTCACCGCTGACCAAGCCTCCTGTCTGGGACCCGCAAACCGGATTGCCCAACCCACGCTAGTCGGCTTGCCGCGCTGGTGAAAGGCGCGATCCAGTCGGCATTAAGGCAGCAAAGCGGCCCCGGCTCAGCTGGCCGAAGTCGCCGACAGCGGCAACGAACGCGCCAGCGAGCCGGCGCGGCCCCCGTAGACGATGCCCAGGAAGTCGGCGACGGCCCCGGCGGCCAACCGCGACCGCACCGTCGGGGTGATGTCGAACGCGTGGTGCGCGTTGGCGAGTTCGGCGTAGCCCACCGTGGCGGCCCCGGCATCCCGTAGCGCTGCGCAGAAGACCCGAGCCTGGCCGGTGGGAACCAGTTCGTCTTTTTCGCCGTGCAGCACGAAGAACGGCGGAGCCTCGCTGTGCGCGTAGGTGATCGGCGACGCCGCCCTGAAGCGCTCAGGGTTCTCGCTGTAGCGGGACTTGAGTACGAAGTGCTCGAGGAACGGCAGCATCATCTCGTGCATATTCTCGAAGTCGGTGAAGTCGTAGACGCCGTAATAGGGCGCGACGGCCTGCACGGTGGTGTCCGCGTCCTCGAAGCCGGGCTGGAACGTCGGATTGTTCGGGGTGAGCGCAGCCAGCGACGCCAGGTGGCCGCCCGCCGACCCACCGGTGATCGCGATGAAGTCAGGATCACCGCCGTAGTCGGCGATGTTCTCGCGGACCCACGCGATCGCCCTCTTCACGTCGATGAGGTGCGTGGGAAATGTGCAGCGTGGGCTCTTGCTGTAGTTGATCGAGACGCAGATCCAGCCGAGCTCGACCATGTGGCTCATCAGCGTGTAGGCCTGATGGCGTTTGCCGTTGACCGACCACGCCCCGCCGGGGACCTGAATCAGCACCGGTGCGCGCCGGCCGGGCGCCAGGTCGTGACGCCGCCAGATGTCCAGCAGGTGTTCGCTGCCGCCGGGACCGTAGGAGATGTCGGACGTCTCCGCGGCGTACCGGCGGTGCGGCCCGGGCCTGCGCAGCAGCCCGCCGCGCGGCGCAGCCTCGGGCTGGACATAGGCCGGGTGGCGAACAAGATCACGAAAGTCCGGCCCGAAGCACTCGACGAGCGCGGCGGTGAGGGCTTGGTCGGCTTTCTGCGCGGCCCACGAGGTACCGACGCGGCCGATGGCGGGTTGCGATACCCGGGATAAGGCGTGGCCGGTCACCACGTGCGGGGGAAATTCGGTGGAGAGCCAGCCGGCAAACCAGCCGACCGCGAACGGCGAGCCACGTAGCAACAGCGCACCCGCGCGGTACGTATCCCTGGCGTCGGCCGCCAGTCGCAGCGCCTGCGCGCCGGCCTCCGAGCACCGCGAAGTCAAGTTCAAGGCCACGCTCATAACAACGCACCCCTCGACGGCTATGCACACGCTTCGTTGCGGTTAACGGCTGATGATCAACCGGTGTTGTGCGTGTGTCGAGGTCTCACACCATAACCGATAAGTGCGGCGGCGGAAGACTTTTCGGGCGCGTCGCGTTCAGCCAGTCTTTCGGCGTGTCGCGTTCGATAGACTGACCTGCACATTGCCTCCGTAGCTCAGGTGGATAGAGCAAGGGCCTTCTAATCCCTAGGTCGCACGTTCGAGTCGTGCCGGGGGCACTGGCATTTTTTTGCGGCCATCACGTCACCCGTCAGCGGCGTCTGCGGCGGCGATCAACGCGCTGCCCAGCTTCCGCGCTTCGCTCGACGTGATGACCGGGGTGTGAGCGCCGTCGATGATGATCTTGCGCTCGGCGCGCCCATCCACGTACTGCCGCCCGATGACCGACACCACTATGTCCTCGATGTCGGCGCATCGGCCGTGGTCGGTGACGTGCTTAATCCGCCACTCCGGTCCGTCGAACACCCTGAAGGCCGCCCCGAAGCTCTCCCATTCGTCGACGCAGGTGGCCCCGTTGGGGGCAGCGAGGTCCCGC
The DNA here is from genome assembly GCF_001672675.1 of Mycobacterium sp. E2327. Lineage (NCBI taxonomy): Bacteria > Bacillati > Actinomycetota > Actinomycetes > Mycobacteriales > Mycobacteriaceae > Mycobacterium > Mycobacterium sp. E2327. The sequence continues at coordinate 40,893 of NZ_LZKE01000093.1, read as the reverse complement.
GATTGGGCTGTGGTCATGGTCGGTTCTCCTTGGGTCGTGGGGGCCAACTCGGCCCGTGTTAGTCAGTTGACTACACCACCTGCACGGTGTGTAGTCAAGTGACTAACTGCCTCAACGGGACGTGATCGTGGTCACCCTGTCGCCGCCGATGGTCGTCGCGAAGGTGGGGTCAGCGACGCGCGGACAGGCGAGAATGGCGGCCATGAACGAACCAGACAACCTCGGAATCGACGTAGCGCTCTTCTGCCCGGCACAACACCACGTCGGCAACCTCAGAAAGTTTGCAGCCGAGATCGGCTATCAGCCGAGAGGCGGAATGCTCGCGGCGTGGCCGCAACACCCGTCGGACTCGTGGTGGGAAGTCCGATGCCCCGACGGCTGCCCCGGCGTATTCGGCGGCGCCGTGGATCCGATCCGCCAAGAGGTGAAGCGGCTCGCAGATGACCCCAGGCGCACGAATGCGCACTACACGCTGAAGCAGGTCGGCTGACCGCGCGGAGACCACGCGTCAATTGCTGCGCCCAATTCAGCGGCGAAATCACAGATCATTTGCGCGCGGCGATGCTCCAAAACCAACGGGCCGCGGGAATGCCGAACATTTATAGAAGACCGCCGGCGGGACGTCGACGGAATTACCTCAGAATTAACTAGGAGATCGCTTTGACGGGCGCGCGGCGCCCTAAGATCGCCGGGCATGAGCGCTCCTACCAGCACCCCTTCGCCCGGGCCGGGGTGGTGGCTGGCATCCGACGGTCAGTGGTACCCGCAGCGGTGGGAGAGCAATTTCATCTACCGCACGAATGAGTCCCTGCAAGCTGTCGTAGAGGAGGTCGCCGAACTGTCGAAAGCTTACGGGGAACAGGGCTGGGAAATCGTGAACTCCTCTGTGCAACGCACTCAGGTCGCCCACCACTTCAAGGGCTACGACAAGGACGGCGAGCTGTATTTCGAATGGAGCATGGTCTGCACGCTCAAACGGCCGCTCCGTCCCGGCTAGGGATTGGGTCCATTCCACCGAAACGAAACCCGCTGTGCACCTTGGCCAGCGTCCGGGACCGACCGGTTGAACGCGCAATGAACCTCTCGGCAACTTCGGCGGCCCCCGTCTAGCACCGGCGGCCGCACAGTGGTTCGATCGAAATCGAAAGAGATGCAACGATTTCAGGAGAATCCATGGCAACTCTGCCGGTCCAGCGTCAACCCAGAACCCTGATGCCCGATCTCACCGAGCTCTTCAGCGGCACCCCCCTATTGGCGGGCCTGCGCCCGCTTTTCGACCGCAACCTGCTGCGGGTCGAGGACGAGTTGAACGACGGCCGCTACGAGGTTCGCGCCGAGATCCCAGGCGTCGACCCCGCGAAGGACATCGACATCACCGTGCACGACGGGATGCTGACCATCAAGGCCGTGCGCAGCCAGGCCGTCGAATCCCACGGTCGGTCCGAATTCAGCTACGGGGCCTTCGCGCGCTCCGTCCCACTGCCCGCCGGGGCCGACGTCGATGACGTCCACGCCACCTACGAAAAGGGCATCCTCGCCGTCTCGGTGCCGGTCCCCAACGGCGTGCCGGCGGCCAAACGCATCGAGGTCGAAATTCGGGAGTAATTCCGCGGCCAACGGCCACTGAGTCCCCGGGCGTGCCATCCGGTGGTGCGATGCGGGCGGAACGCTTCGATCCCGATATGTCAGCATTGGAATCGTGAACGCACGCCAATTGGCTCGTTTGCTTGTTTCCGCGGTGGTGACGACCGGGGCGCCGCTTCTTGGCGCACCGATCCTCGCTCCCCCCGCCTCGGCCGCCCCCTGCCCCGACGTCGACGTGACGTTCGCCCGCGGCACAGATGAGCCGCCGGGCGTCGGCGGCGTCGGGCAGGCTTTCATCGACTCGCTACGTTCGCAGGTCGGCGGTCGGTCCCTTGGTGTGTATGCCGTCAACTACCCGGCCACCGAGGATTGGCCCCCGTCCGCGTCCGCCGGCGCCGTCGACGCGAAAGCGCACGTTCAATCCATGGTCGCGACCTGCCCCAACACCAAGCTGGTGCTCGGCGGATATTCCCAGGGCGCGATGGTGATCGATCTGATCACCATCGCCCGAGCGTCGATCGCGGGCTTCAACGCCGACACGCTGTCGGCCGACGAGGCCGCCCACGTGGCCGCCGTCGCCGTGTTCGGGAATATGGCCGACAGGGTTGTAGGGCCCATGAACGAGGCCAGCCCGTGGTACGGGGCCAAGGCCATCGACTTGTGCGCGCCCGGCGATCCGGTGTGTTCTGGGGGCGGCCTGTCGCTGCCCTCGCACGACCAGGTGTTCTCCCCGGAGCACTTGTCGTATCAGAATTCCGGGATGCCCAGTCAGGCAGCTAGTTTCGTGGCGAGTCACCTCTAGCCACAACCCTTGTAGCGCAAGGCATTCAGCGCCTCACGGTGCGAGCCGGACAAAGCCCGGCGACGGATCCGCGGGGACCCCGCCACCATTTCCGCCAGGGCTACCACCGCCGTTGCCGCCACCGGCGCTACCGCCGCCGCTGCCTCCGGCGCCGCCAGGCTGCGGACCCCCGGCGGGCTCCATCTGCTGCGGTGGCGGCGGCTGCTGTGGCGGGGGCTTCGCGGTTTGCGGCGGGGGCGGCGGGTGCTTTGGTGCGGACGGCGCCGCTATCGGCTGCCGTGGCGTCTGGATCTGTGCCGCCTGCGGCGGCGGTGCCGGAAGCTGCGGCGGATTGGGATCGTCGATCTCTCCGGACGGAACCGCCACGGGCGACTCCCGAAGATCGCTCCGCACGTCGACCGCCGGCCGTGTGACCCGGTGCGCGGACCCTTCCCACCCGCTGGGATTGGTCCTTAGGGAAGCGATTTTGCCCCGATCGTAGGGGCAGTAGGCCCCGACCGCGGCGGTGATGAAGCGCGCCTCGGTGCGCGCGAGGCGGCCGAGGTCGAAATCGCGCTCGCTCGGGTCGATGCCGACCGCATTGTTGACCATCGCGTCCACCAAGCCGGCCGCCGGCATGCCGGCGTCGAGCGTGCGACACACGTCATGGCCGGTTTCGATGAGGCTCGGGACGCCACGAAGTGCGGGGATGCCTTGTTGATCGAGCAGTGCCAGGAACCGGTCGTCTTGGCTCGGGTCGGCGATAGCCGCGCCGCCGCGCACAATTGCAGCTCCCGTTAGCACCACAAGGGCGGTAATCAGGGCACCGGAGCGGCCGGTGGTGCCGGTGAACATAGGAGGGATTTCCGTTCTGGTCGGGCCGTCGCGTGACGGGCGAATTGCCATGTACACCAGGCACTTGCGCCGCCCCTCCGGTTTCACGGTGCACTTGCCAACGCTGCTATGCCTTGAATCCGTTCACCATTTGTTCATCTTTTGTTAACCATTCCGTTCATAATAAATCACCGCGATTCCGCGGTAAATACCCGATTTTCTGAACCGAGCCGGATCAGCTCAATCACATTGCGGTACAAGGCAACAGAGATTCCGTCGACGCCGAAAGCCGCTACGCTATCGGTTACAACGGCCCCGACGCGCCGCGATTAGCAGTCGATCTCTGCGTTCAGATCGAATTCGGCGAACGTGCGCGACACGCTTTCCCGTAGCTCCTCTTTGGTGTTCGACCGCCCGAGAAGATACGCCGAGATTCGGATGAACATCTTGCCGCGGCCCCGTCCCGAACCCAGGAACAATTGTCCGCCCATGGCCTCGAGCGTGCTTTGCTTCATATCGGGCTCGAGGTTTCTCATGTATGCGTAATCGGCCTCGGTGCCGTCGGGGCGGTTCGCCGACGGGGACAGGTCACCGACGTTGGAGCACGTGACCGGCAGGGTGGAGCCACCCGTCGCCATCCCCGCGACCTTCCTGGCCGCCCATACCGGCGTCAACGCGGCCAGCGGCAGCGGCGCCAGCCACTCGTTGTCGGGGTCCTCCATCGCCTCGAGGATCGTTTGCGTGATCTTGGCTTGCATATCGGCCAGGTCCGTCGCCGCGTGGGTCGGGTCGACCGGAACGTCGACGCTGGTGAGCGCGTTGCCTCGGGTATCGCCTTCGGTCCGCAGCGTCACCATGAATCGGAGGGTGACGGTCCCGTCGTCCTGAACCCGACCCATCCGTACCGCGAGCCGGCACGCGATTCCCGCCACCAGGGAGTTGCTGCTTGCGCCAAGGCTTTTCGCGCGGGCATCCCATTCGGCAAGGTCGACGTATGCCGTGACGGCGGGCACCTCTACCGGCCGGTCGTCGGCCGACCTCCTCGGCGACGGCGGTGCCGCCTTGAACGATGAGTTGAGTTCCTTGCGGTCGCGCCGGGCGCGGCGAGCCACCGCGGTCAACGCGTGCCCTATGTCGGGCAGGTCTTTGACGGTTTGCCGGAGATCCTCACGCACGGCCCGCCCGAGGGTGCGGGATCCCGCGGGGGGATAGCCCAGATCGCGCGTCCTGCCCTCGGCGGCGTCTTCTATCGCCTGGCCGAACGCGATGGCGTCGACGATCGTGTGCGAGGCCACCAGGCTTACCGCGGTGCCGCCGTCCTCGAGCGGAAGCACGCCGAGGTGCCAGGCCGGCCCCCACTCCGGGTCGATGGGCAGGCGGGCCCGCTCGTCGGCCCACGCGTTCACCTGGGCACGCGGACGTGGCGTCGCGGCGAAGTCGATCTCCTCCGGCGGCGGTGCCTGCACCCACCGATCGCGCGCGAATGGCAACGTGGACCGTTCGATTCGGCGCCCCAGCAACCCGCGGCCCAGGTTGCGATGAAAACGCTTTAGCCCCTCGACGTCGACGGCACGGTCGTAGATCCAGGTGACCTGAATCAGGGCGCCGTGCACCGCTCGCAGCGCCAGGAACGCCGCCTGATCCAGGTATGCGAGCCGATTGTCGACGGGCTCGCCACGCGTGCTGACCTGAGCCGCCGGCGCGGCGGGCGCGGCAGCGTCGGTCAGCAGCTCCGCGAGGTGTCCGGCGAGCTTCGCCGGGGTGGGGTGGTCGAAGGCCAGCGTCGCCGGCAGGGCCAGGCCGGTGCGTTGGTTCACCGTGTTGCGCAGTTCCAGGGCCGTCAGGGAGTCGATGCCGAGTTCCTTGAAGGGGATCTCGGGGTCGAGGGCGGCCGGGTCGGGGTGGGCCAGCACGGCGGCGGTGGTGGCGGTGACCATGGCGGTGAGGGTGTCCAGCCGTTGTTGCGGCGTTTGGGTGGCCAGCGTGGCGGCCAGCGTGCGCGGGCTGGCGGTGGCGGCCTGGCGGCGGCTGGTGGTCAGGGCGGACAGGATCGGGTCCAGCGTGCCGTTGCGGGCCTGGCGGGCCAGCGCGGCAATGTTGAACGGGCTGGCCAGCAGGTTGGTCGGCTGACTGCTGAGCGCCGCGTCGAAGAGGGCCAGGCCGTGCTCGTTGGTGATGGGGGTGAGCCCGGTGCTGCTCAGGCGGGTCAGGTCGCTCGTGCTGAGGTGGGCGGTCATCCCGGACGGGGTTTGCCAATAGCCCCAGGCCAGGCTGGTGGCCTGGCGTTGGGTGTGATGCCGGTGGCGGGCCAGCGCGTCCAGGAAGGCGTTGGCGGCCGCGTAGTTGGCCTGCCCGGCGCTGCCCAGGATGCCCGCGGCGGAGGAGAACAGGACGAACGCGGCCAGGTCGCGGTCGGCGGTGAGGTGATGCAGGTGCCAGGCCGCATCGGCCTTGGCGGCCAAGACCGCATCGAGCTGTTCGGGGCTCAAATCGGTCACCAGCGCGTCGTCGAGGACGCCCGCGGTGTGGATCACCGCGGTCAACGGATGGTCGGCGGGGATCGTGTCGAGTGCAGCGGCCACCTCGGCGGGGTTGCTGGTGTCGCACGCGGCGATCGCGACTTGGGCGCCGAGCCCGGTCAGCCGCTCGCGCAGTTCGCCGGCCCCGGGCGCGTCGATTCCGCTGCGAGACAACAGCAATAGATTCTCGACGCCGTAGCGGGTGATCAGATGTTGGGCGAACAGCGCGCCCAGCATCCCGGTGCCGCCCGTGATCAGCACGGTGCCTTGGGGATCTAATACCGCGGGCGGGATCAGCACGATCTTTCCGGTGTGCCGGGCTTGGCTCATGTCGCGGAAGGCTTGCGGCGCGCTCAGCAGGCCGTAGCTCGTGGTGGGCAGCGGCTTGAGGACGCCGGCGGCGAACATGTCGGTCAGGGCCGCCCATGCGGGCTGTAGGGCTTGCGGCGGTTCGCTGGACAGGTCGTAGACCTGATAGTCGACTCCGGGATGGGACGCGGCGATGTCGGCGGCCCGGCGGATGTCGGTCTTGCCGATTTCGACGAAACTGCCTCCGCGGGGCAGCAATTGCAGCGACGCGTCGATGAACTCGCCGGCCAGGCTGTTGAGCACGACGTCCATGCCCTGCCCATCGGTGGCGGCTTTGAAGGTGTCGACGAAGTCCAGCGTGCGCGACGACGCGATGTGGGCGGGGTCGAGCCCCAGCTGGCCCAGCACGTGGTGTTTGTTCGGGTGGGCGGTGGCGAACACCTCGGCACCGAGGTGGCGGGCGATCTGGATGGCGGCCTGACCGACGCCTCCGGCGCCGGCGTGGATGAGCACGCGTTGGCCGGCCGATAGCCCGGCGATGTCGACCAACGCGGCATAGGCGGTGAGAAAAACGATGGGCGCGGATGCGGCCTGGGTGAACGACCATCCGTCCGGGACGGGCACCACCATGCGCTCATCGGCGATCGCGGTGGGCGCGAACGCGTTGTGCGGGAAAAGCCCCATCACCGCATCACCGGGGCGCAGCGATGCGCCCGGGGCCGCGTCGAGGACGACCCCGGCTGCTTCGCTGCCCATTCCGTCATCGGCGATCGCGCCCAAGGCGACGACCACGTCCCGGAAGTTCAGCCCGGCGGCCCGGATCTGCACGCGAATCTGCCCCGGCGCCAGGGCATTTGGCGCATCGGTGGGGAGCAGGGTCAGGTTGGTCAGGTCACCTTTGCCGGTGGTGCCCAACTGCCAGTCGGGAGCATCGGGTGGGGTCAGGGTTGGGATGCGGGCCACGCGGGGGATGTGGGCAACACCGTTGCGCAGGGCCAACTCCGGCTCGCCCGCCGGTCGCGCCGAGACGATGGCCAGCAGGGTGGTGGCGGTGGCCGGGGTCTCGTCGGTGTCGATCAGGATGATGCGGCCGGGGTGCTCGTTTGCAGCGGTGTGGATCAGCGCCCACACCGCGGCGTGCGCCAGATCCGGGACACCGTCATAAGCGCCGATGCTGACCGCATGGCGGGTGACGATCACCAAATGGGCGTTGGCATTGTCGGGACGGGTCAGCCAGCCCTGAAGCTGGGCCAAGGCATGCCGGGTCAGGGCGTGCACCCGCCGAAGTGGATCGGTTTCGGCGAGTTGCGGGAGGGCCCAGATGACCAGCTCCGGGCACGGGGTCATGGTGGCCAGGTCGTCGTGAATTGTGCCGCGGGACAGGCCATTCGGCAACTGCTCGGGTGAATCGGTGCACACCGCCCAGGCCGGTGGTTGGTCCGCGGACACATCGGGCAGGTCGGGCAGGGGCGGCCAGGTCAGCTCGAACATGCTCTCCGAGAGCCCGGCCGTCGAAGCGGGCCGGCCGATCTGATCGGACATGGCGCGCAACGTCACCGCGCCGATGGTGATCACCGCAGCGCCGGTGGGGTCGGTGGCGTGCAGCGTGAACGTGTCCTCGCCGGTTCGAGTGAGGTGCACGTGCAGCTCGGTGGCCGCGGTGGCATGTAGGGCAATCCCGTTGAACGCGTAGGGAAGCCGCGGCGATCCTGAGTCATTTCCGTCCAGCACGGCGGCCAACGGGTGCAGGGCCGCGTCCAGCAGGGCCGGGTGAATGCCGTAGCCGGCGACCTCGGTGCCGGCGGGCAGCGCCACCTCGGCGTAGACGGCGTCGGGTCGGGCCGCATCGGTGCCGATGCTCCGGACCGCCCGGAACGGACCGCCGTAGTTGTAGCCCTGCTGAGCCAGCCGGCCGTAGAAGTCGTCCTGGTCGAGTGCTTCCGCACCCAACCCCGGCGGCGGAGACCCGGCGGCCGGCTGGCGCACGGTGAGCGCGCCGCTGGCGTGCAGCGTCCACGCGGCAGGAAACTGGCCGCCGGCGCGCGAGTGCACGCTGAACGGGCGCCGGCCCAGCTCGTCGAGCGGGTGCACGAGGACCTGCAAATCGGTCGGCGCCTGCTCCGACAACACCAGGGCGGTGTGCAGGATCAGCTCGTCGATCACCGGGGCACCGGCCAGCTCCCCGGCCCGCAGAATCACCTCGATGAACCCCGTCGCCGGGAACAAGATGGTGTCGTTGACCCGGTGCCCGCCCAGCCACTCCTGGGTGGCCGGCGACAGCCGCCCGCTGACCATGATCTGGTCTTCGTCGGCCAATTCGGCGACCGCACCCAGCAAGGGGTGCTCGGCGCGGTCCAGGCCGAGGGCGGCGGCGTCGTCGACCGGCGTGGGGGCGAGCCAGTAGCGGCGGTGGTCGAAGGCGTAGGTGGGCAGCGCGACGGTGCGGGCGTGTGGGTAGAGCGCCTGCCATGAGGGGCTGTGGGCGTGAGTGTGCAACTGCGCCAACGCCATAGCCAGGCTGTCGTGGTCCGGACGTTCCCGGTGCAGCGTGATGACAACCGTCGACTGGGCACGCCCCGGGGTCTGCGCGAGCGTATCGGCCAGCGCGGGCGCCAACACCGGATGCGGGGACAGCTCGACAAACGTGCACTCCCCCGCGGCCAGCCGCTCGGCCACCCGGTCATAAAAGCGCACCGGCTCACGCAGATTGCGATACCAGTAGCCGGCGTCCATCGTGGTGGTGTCCAACGGGTCACCCGAAACCGCCTGTCCCACCGTCGAATACAACGGAATGCGGGACAAGGCCGGGGTGACCTCGCCCAGCTCGGCCAGCAGCCGCTCGCGCACCGCCTCGACCTGAGCGCAGTGCGAGGCGTAATCCACCGCAATCGCCCGGAACTGGATGCCATCGCGCTCACAGGCCCCGCTGAACTGCTCCATCGCGGAAGGCTCGCCGCTGATGATGGTGTGCGACGGGCCGTTGATCGCCGAAATGCTCAACGCCGCCCCCCACGGCCGCAGCAAGGGCTCGAGTTGCTCAGCGCCCAGCAGCACCGAGGCCATCGCACCGGCCCCACACAGTTCGCCCAGCGCCTGGCTGCGCCGCGCCACAATCTGGGCCGCCTCGGGCAGGGAAAACACCCCGGCGATGTACGCCGCGGCGATCTCGCCCTGCGAATGTCCGATCACCGCATCCGCCGTGATGCCGTACGAGGCGAGCACCTCGGCCAACGAGACCATCATCGTAAACAGCACCGGCTGAACCACATCGACACGATCCAGCGCCGGCGCCCCCGACTCCTGCAACAGGACCTCGCGCACCGACCAGCCGGTGAACGGACGCAACGCCTCGTCGCAGTCATCGACCATCGCCGCAAAGACGCGGTGGCGCTCGTAAAGCTCACGCCCCATACCCGGGTACTGGCCGCCCTGGCCGGGCAGGACGAACACGGTCTTGCCGCGGACCTGGGCCAGGTAGTGGTGTTGGGTGAGCTGCGGGTGGGCGTGGCCGTCGCGCAGGGCTAGCAGCGCGCCAAGCAGGTCTTCACGGGCATCGGCGGTGATCACCGCCCGATACGGGTGGTGGGTGCGGGTGGCACCGAGGCTGTAGGCCACATCGGCGAGATCCAGGTCCGGATTAGCGAGCAAGTGTTGGCGCAGCCGGTCGGCCTGCGCGCGCAACGCCGCGGGTGTGCGCGCCGACACCGGCCACACCCGCAGCCCGAAGTCGACACCCTCGGGTTCTTCGGCTGGCTCGACCGGCGCTTCGGGGGCTTGTTGGACGATGACGTGGGCGTTGGTGCCGCTGATCCCGAACGAGGACACCGCCGCGGTGCGGGGATGATCGGCCTGCGGCCACGGTGTCGCCTCGGTCAGCAACCGCACGGTTCCCGCCGACCAATCCACATGCGGGCTGGGGCGATCCACGTTCAGCGTCGGCGGCAAGCTGTCGTGGCGCAGGGCCTCGATCATCTTGATCAGCCCCGCCGCCCCGGCGGCGGCCTGGGTGTGTCCGATATTCGACTTGATCGAGCCCACCCATAATGGGTGATCCGCCGAGCGGGCCGCGCCGTAGGTGGCTATCAGCGCACCGGCCTCGATGGGATCGCCCAACGTGGTGCCGGTGCCGTGCGCCTCGACCACATCGACCTGATCGAGCCCGATGCCCGCGTTGGCCACGGCCTGGGTGATGACGCGTTGTTGGGAGGGTCCGTTCGGGGCCGTCAACCCGTTGGAGGCGCCGTCCTGGTTGATTGCCGATCCTGCGATCACCGCCAGCACCGGGTGGTTATTGCGCCGGGCATCGCTGAGCCGCTCCAACACCAGCACCGCCGCACCCTCACCCCAGCCGGTGCCATCGGCGTTGGCGGAGAACGCCTTACAGCGCCCATCGGCGGCCAGCCCGCGCTGGCGGGCGAACTCGGTGAACACCGACGGCGTGGTCATCACCGTCACCCCACCCGCCAGCGCAAGAGAAGACTCCCCATTGCGCAGCGACTGACACGCCAAATGCGTCGCCACCAACGACGACGAACAGGCGGTGTCGACGGTGATTGCGGGGCCCTGCAACCCGAGCGCATAAGCGATTCGCCCGGACGCCACGCTTGGGGACAGGCCGGTCAGCGCGTAGCCCTCCACGCCCTCCGAGCCGCCCCCGCCGTAGACCTGCGACCACGCGCCGACGAACACGCCGGTCTCGGTACGCACCAACCCGGCCGGGTCAATTCGGGCCGTTTCCAACGCTTCCCAGCACACCTCCAGCAGCTGCCGCTGCTGAGGATCCATGGTTTGGGCCTCTCGGCCCGAGATCCCGAAGAACTCCGCGTCGAACCCGGCCGCGTCCGCCAGGAAGCCTCCGGAGCGGGTGTAGGTCTTGCCCACCGCATCCGGGTCGGGGTCGAACAACTCCCCCAAATTCCAACCCCGGTCGGCCGGAAACGCTCCGACGGCGTCGGTGCCGGTGGCCACCAGATCCCACAACGCCGCCGGCGAATCCACCCCACCGGGGAACCGGCACGCCATGCCCACCACGGCGATCGGCTCGTCCACCGCAACCTGCGACTCCACCGGCGAGGCCGCCGCGACCGGCCCGATCAGCAGCTGGGCCAGGTGGGCGGCCAACTCGTCGGGGGTGGGATAGTCGAACGCCAGCGTCGGCGGCAACGGCAGTTCGGTTTCGCTCTTGAGCCGGTCGAGCAATTCGGTGGCTTTCACCGAGTCAAAACCCAGGTCGCGAAACGCCGACCCGGGGTCGATGTCGTCCGGGCTCGGACGCCCCAACACCGCCGCCGCCTGCGCGCAGACCATCCCCACCAGCAGGTCGTGTTGCTGCTGGCTTAGCGTGCGAACACGTTGGGCCAATCCCGAGTCGGCCCCGGCGTCCGCGGCGGTGTCCTCGACCGCGGGCGGCTTTGACGGGCCGATGTGCGCGTCCAAACGGGTGAATGCGCCCTGCTGATAAAGCTTTGAGCAATCCCGTCGCCTCACCTTGCCGCTTGTGGTGAGGGGAATCGAATGTGGGGGCACCAGAACGAGATCCGCGACGCTCAGTTCGTGCGTCCTCGATATCGCTGCGATGATTTCACGCCGGGTGGCGATCAACCGTTGCGCGTCCTCTTCGGAATCGCCGCCGGGCTTGAGTTCGACGATTGTGACGAGTTTCTCGGGACCGTCATCGTCCGAAACCGCGATCGCCACGCAGCGGCCGCGGGTGATCTCCTGGATCGTCGCCTCGATGTCGTCGGGAGAATGGTTGCGCCCGTAGACGATCAAGAGATCCTTGATCCGGCCGACGATGAACATCTCGCCTTCGGAGTAGAAGCCCAGATCCCCCGTCCGCAGCCACGGCCCTTCCGGTGTGCCGTCCGACGCGCCGACGATAGCTCTGCCGAAGACACGTTCTGTCTCTTCGGGTTTCTGCCAATAGCCAGAGCAGACGTTCTCGCCGGTCGTCCAGATCTCGCCGACCGTTCCCTCCGGGCACTCCATGCTCGTCTCGGGGTCGACGATTCGCACGATCGGCCACTTCGGCATGCCATAACTGACCAGCGGGATACCGGCACCGTCCGCGCACCGCTCGCCACGGCCGGCGGTCATCTGCTCCGAATCGAAGGAGACTGTCACCGGGGGGTGACCCGCCTGGCGGGTCGCCACCACGAGCGTGGCCTCCGCGAGTCCGTAGGAGGGACGCAACGCCTCGGGGCGGAAGTTGAAGCGGGCGAACCGGTCCGCGAATCGCCACAGCGTCGGCGGGTTCACGCGCTCGGCGCCGTTGAGGATGGTGTGCACGCCCCCGAGGTCCAGCCCCGCCAGGTCGTCGTCCGACGTCTTTCGCGTCGCCAATTCGAACGCGATGTTGGGCGCGGCCGAGAAGGCGTGCGGATTGCCGGCCAGCATTTGCATCCACCGCGCCGGGCGCTGCAGGAAGGACGGCGGACTGGTGAGCACGGTGGGAAAGCCCCACAGGACCGGGAAGGCGATACCCAGGATCAGGCCCATGTCATGGAAGAGCGGCAGCCACGACACCACGGTGGTGTCCGACGGCGCCATGCCCCCGTCCGCCTCGTAGTACATGGCCATGATCTGCTCGCAGTTGACCTGAATGTTCTTGTGCGAGACCACAACTCCCGCGGGGGTACGGGTCGACCCGGAGGTGTATTGCAGGTGCGCGATGCTCGTCTGGCCATCGGTGTCCGCGGCGACCGTTTGCCGGGAGTCGAGATCCAGCCGATCGACCTCGACGACCGATGGCGCACCGGGCTCCGACTTCGCGTACTCGGCGATGATGTCCACGGCAGCGGATGTGGTCAGAATGGTCGAAGGTGACGCGTCATGCAGGACGGCGCTGACCCGCTCGTCGCTGGCGCCACCCACCGGCATTGACAGCGGAACCGCGATCTGACCGGCCTGCAGCGCGCCGAGAAAGCCGACGACGTACTCGAGCCCCTGCGGCGCCAGGATGACGGCGCGGTCACCGGTCGACCCGCAGTCTTTCAGTTCCCGTGCGAGGTTCAGCGTGCGGCGATACAGCTGCGACCACGTCAGGCTTTCCGCGACGCCCTCCCAGTCGTTCTCGTAATCGACGTAGGTGAACGCCAGGTCGTTGGGCCGCGAGCTGGCACGCTCCCGCAGGACCTCGGGAATGGAATGCTCAAGCACAGCTTGACGATACCGATGAACGCACGGGGCGTCGGCGAAACCGCCCAGCCCAGAAAAGCGGCTGGCGCGCGGTTGAGCACGTGCGTTTTCGCTTCGGCGCCCGGCTGCTACGCGGGCAGGTGCAGCCTCATGACCTCGATCAGGTGACGTCCGACGTCGTCGAGCGCATCGGTCGACTGCGTCGCGATCGCGAGGATGACGGCGCCTTCGATGGCGGCGACCGTGAGGGTCGCCAGTGAGCGTGCGTTTTCACGATCGGCGCCGGAGCTCACCAGCCGGTCGGCGAGGATCGTCTGCCAGTCACCGAAGGCCTCGCGGGCCGCCTCGGCGGCCGCCGGCGCTTCGGAGCGACCCAGAACGGCTGCCACAATCGGGCAGCCCGCCTGGAGCTGCGTCGCGGTCAGCTGCGCCTTCCACGCGTCGATGAAGGTCTGGACCGCCTCGGCGGGATCGCCGCCGTCGTCCCCCGACCGGATCACCGCCGTCAACTCGTCCCCCGCCAGGCGGGTGGCTTCGGCGACGAGCTCGGCCTTGCCGCCGGGAAAGTTCAGGTAGACGGTCCTGCGGGCGACTCCGCTGTCCTCCAGCAGCGCGTTGAGGCCCGTTCCGGCGACTCCCCGCCGTCGCACCAATCCCGTGACGCTGGCGATGAGAGCATCCCGCGCCGACATATTTCGCCGCCTTTCGTTGCACCTAAGGCTTGAACTATACCAATCGGTCTACTAGCCTCAACGCCATGACGAGCACCAACGAGCAGAAGACGCTGCGAAAGTTCCGCAGGGAACGTGCGATCGGACGCTATCTGCTCAACCCGGCGGTGAAGGGGCTGAGCGCGCTCGGGGTGCGCACCGCCATGGCCGCCGAACTGGAAACCATCGGCCGCAAGACCGGCCAGGCGCGCCGGGTTCCGGTGTCGGCCCAATTCGACGACGACGGCGCGTGGGTTATCTGCCAGCACGGCAGCCGCTCGGGCTGGGGCAAAAACATCGCCGACAACCCGAATGTCCGCCTGCGACAGGGCAATCAGTGGCGCACCGGGGTCGCGACATTCCGGCCGGACGACGACGTCGTCGCGCGCGCCCGCAAGTTCGGACGGCTGGCGGCCAAGATGGTGAAGGCGTTGGAGACGACACCGGTGTCGGTCCGGATCGACTTCACCTAGTTGCTAAGCGCCCGGCGCGTACTGCCAGACCGCGTCGTGGCCCGCCGCCGTCGTCGGGTTGCACCACATCGTGTGCCCGGCGGCATCGCGGGCGGTGGCGTTCCGCACGGAGCATGGGTGGCCCGCGGCCGGCAGGTTGAAGTAGGCGACCGCCATGCCGATAGCGATGATGATCGCGGTGGCGGAAGACACCATCGCCAACCGGAGGAATCCGAGTTTCCTGTTCGCTTTCTTCTCCGCCGTGGTGCGCATGGTGCTCCTCCCGTCTGACGCCGGATCGCTCGTTTCTCGTGAACCGAGCATCGGCGGGAGGGCTTGAGGGATCCTCAATGGATTCTTGGCGGGCGTTTGGGCCGGTGAGCGCGCCAAGTACCGTTATCCGGGTGAGCCAGTCCGACCCCGTCCTGTACAGCGTCGACGCCCGCGTCGCGCTGGTTACCGTCAACGACCCCGATCGGCGCAACGCCTTCACCGACGAGATGTCGGCGCGCCTGCGCGAGGCTGTGGAGCGGGCCGAGGCCGATCCCGACGTGCACGCCGTCGTGGTCACCGGCGCGGGCAAGGCGTTTTGCGCCGGCGCCGACCTCAGCGCCCTGGGCGCCGCCGGCGCAGGTGCGGCGGAGTCGGGGCTGCGGCGCATCTACGACGGCTTCATGGCCGTCGGCAACTGCCGGTTGCCCACAATCGCCGCGGTCAACGGGGCGGCCGTCGGCGCGGGCCTGAACCTGGCCCTGGCCGCCGACGTGCGCATCGCGGGGCCCGGCGCGTTGTTCGACGCCCGTTTCCAAAAGCTCGGCCTCCACCCCGGCGGGGGCGCGACGTGGATGCTGCAACGCGCGGTGGGTCCCCAGGTCGCGCGCGCTGCCCTGTTGTTCGGGATGCGCTTCGACGCCGAATCCGCTGTGCGGCACGGGTTGGCGCTCACCGTCGCCGACGATCCCGTCGCCGCGGCGCTGGAGCTGGCCGCGGGTCCCGCGGCGGCTCCCCGTGACGTGGTGCTGGCGACCAAGGCGACCATGCGCGCCACGATCAACCCGGGATCGGTGGACACCGAGCAGCACGACCTCGCCATGCGCACGGAGCTCGGCCCGCAGGCGTTCTCCATCCAATCGCCGGAATTCGCAAGCAGATTGGCCGCGGCGCGGCGGCGTTAGCCGCCTACCACGTCGTTCGCGTTTCGGCGGGGCCGCTAGCTCGTTGGATCTCCCGCGCAATGGGTGTGGTCTGCCAGAACCGTTCCGCCGGCGGAGTTTGCCACGGCGGCCGCCTCCGCGTCAGCACGTGTGGGACCCCAGCCGCCGAAGTATCTGGTGTGCGCCGGAGGCATGGCAATCGCCACGCACCCCCCCTGCCCGCTGGCCAACAGGCGACAGTCGCTGATCGTACTGCGGCACGCCGACATCACCGTCTTCTCTGCGTCGGATTGGCTGCTTCCCCCAGTGGTGAACTTGATCTTCCCCGTGGAGTCCGAGATCGCCATGGCGATCCACGGGTCGTCGGCATGAGCGAGCGGCGTCGCTGCGAATGCCATGCCGATGGCAATCGCTGCCGCTGCTGGTGTCTTCATGGCGCTCCCCGCCCCTTTTCCGTTGCGCTGCGCCGCAGTGGCGCAGGTAAACGCGAGGAGACGATTCTCCCCCTTCGCCGCCTCCGGCGCGACAGCAGCCAGGCGGCCACCGCGCTGACCTGCGCATTTGTCGCGAGCGGCCGGTTTTCAAATCGCGGCGGGGCGCAACCTGTGATACACCATCAAAAGCGCCCGACGCGCGTGATCGGGTGCAGACGGGAGCGAGAGCATGGCAATCGCACGGGGGTTGGTAGCAACCGCTATGTTCGCCGGTTTAGTCGTCGGCGCGGCCGGCCCGGCGTGGGCTGACACGCCGACCATGGACGGCAGCTATACCGAGACCGCGACACTGCCTTCCGGTGGAACCCTGACCTCCAGCTGGACGGTCAACTCCTGCGGCGACGGGTGCGTCTTCATCAAGGCGGGTGCGGGCGGGAGCCAGGCGCGGTTGGTCGACGGTCAATGGGTGCTCGACACGCTCAACAACATCAGTTGCGCGGACGGTTCATACACGCAATATGGGGCGAGCTCGCACATGACGTGGGACCCGACCACCCTAACCGGAACGGCCCAACACACCTACATCGTGCCGGCCTGCGGCCGACCGCCGGGCTACACCGAGACCGACCAGATAAAGATCGAACAGACCCCCTCGACGTCGGCGACGCCGACGCCGACGCCGACGCCGACGTCCTAGAGGTCGAGCAGGGCGGTCTCGGGCGCCTCGATCAGATCCCTTAGCTCGCAGACGAATTGCGCCACCTGGGCGCCATCGGCGACGCGGTGATCAAACACGCACGTGAGGCTCATCGTCGAGCGGACGACGACTTCGTCGCCGAGAACCACCGGGCGTGGCCTGATCGCTCCCATGCCCAGGATCGCCGCCTCCGGATGGTTGATCACCGGCACGCCGTCGTCCACGCCCAGCGCCCCGAAGTTCGACACCGTGAACGTCGAGCCCAGCAACTGCGCGGGCGTCAGGCTGCCCTCCCGCGCGCCGGCGATCAATTCGGCTGTCCTGCCGGCCAGTTCGCGGGTCGTCTTGTTCTGCGCGTCGGTGATCACCGGGACCAACAGCCCCCGCTCGGTGGCCACGCCGAACCCCAGATGCACGGCTCGATGGACCTGCACCTGCGGGCCTTCGGGCGAGTCGACCCAGGTCGAGTTGAGAATTATGTTGCGGCCCAAGGCGATAACGAGAAGCCGCAGCGTCAGCACGAACGGCGTGATCTCCGGGTGAGCGGGGCGACAACGGTCGCGCAGCCGCAGCAGCGCGCTGCAGTCAACGTCGACGCTGACCGCGGCGGCCGGGATTTCCTTGTGGGACAACGCCATCTTCTCGGCCATCCGGGCCTGCACGCCGCGGACCGGCCGAATGTCGGTCCCCGTCCCGCGGGCGGCCGCCAGGACGTCCGCGCGGGTGATGATCTCACCCGGATCACGCGGAATCGAGGCGAGGTCGACCGCGAGTTCCTTGGCCAGCTTGCGCGCGGGTGGGGCGGCGAGCGGCCGGGCGGCCCGTCGGCTGGCGTCGATGGCCGCGTCGGCGCCGTAGCCGACCAGCGTCGGCGCCGCGGCGTCACCGTTGGTGGCGGCGGGCCCGGTGTCGATGCGGACCAGCACCGCGCCGACCTTGAGCACATCGCCCTCGGCCCCGTTGGTCTCGACGATTCGCCCGGCGTACGGGCTCGGGATTTCCACCTCGGCCTTGGCGGTCTCCACCGAACACAAGACCTGGTTGAGCTCGACCTCGTCGCCGGCGCTGACGTACCAGCACGACACCGTCACCTCTTCCAGCCCCTCGCCGAGGTCGGGAACCCGGAACGGTTTGATGCGCTCGTCGGTGCTCACGGCAGGCCCAGCACGCGCTCGACGCAGTCCAGCAGCCGGTCGGGGCCGGGTAGCCACAGCCCTTCCAACCGGGCCGGCGGATAGGGCGTGTCGAAACCACAGGCGCGCAACACCGGTGCCTCCAGCTCGTAGAACATCTCCTCCTGGATGCGGGCGGCCAGGCCGGCCCCGTAGCCCAGGCTGCGCGGTCCTTCGTGCAACACCACGCAGCGCCCGGTCCGATGGATCGACGCGGCGATCGTGTCGAAGTCCAGCGGGACCAGTGACCGCAGATCGATGACCTCCAGGCTCCAATCGCGTTGGCGCTGGGCGTCTTCCGCGGTGGCCACGGCGGTGCTCACCAGGCTGCCGTAGGTTATGACGGTCACGTCCCGGCCCGGGCGCCGCACCATGGCCTGCCCGATGGGCGGTTCCGGCCGGCTCACGTCCACCAAGTCGCGGCCCTGGTAGCGCCGCTTCGGCTCCAGGTACATCACCGGGTCGGGGCAGGCGATCGCGTGGCGAAGCAGCCAATAGGCGTCGGCCGGGCTAGACGGCACCACCACCTTCAGGCCGGCGGTGTGCGCCCAGTAGGACTCGGTGGAGTCCGAATGATGTTCGGCCGCACCGATTCCGCCGAATGACGGGATCCGGACGGTGACGGGCATGTTGATCTCGCCGCGGGTGCGGGCGCGGTACTTGGCCAGGTGGCTGACCACCTGATCGAACGCCGGGTAGCTGAATCCGTCGAACTGGATCTCCGGCACCGGGACAAATCCGCGCAACGCCAGTCCGATCGCGATGCCGATGATGGCCGACTCCGCCAGTGGCGTATCGAAACACCGCTCCTCGCCGAAGGTTTCGGCGAGCCCTTCGGTCACCCGGAACACCCCGCCTTCGACGGAGACGTCCTCGCCGAACACCAGGACGCGATCATCGGCGACCATCGCATCATGCAGCGCGCGGTTCAGTGCCTGCACCATGGTCAGCTGTTGCGCTCCGGTTGCCGCAGCAAGGGCAGGCAGGCCCGGGGGCTCGGCGAGCTGGGTCATTCGAGCCTCCCCAGTTCGGCCCGCAGCTGTTGGCGCTGCGCCTCCAGCCCGGGCGTGATCTCGGCGTACACCGTGCTGAACACCTCGTCGACGTCGAAGTCGGGCGCGTCGAACACCGCCTGGCGCAGTTCGGACCGCATCCGCTTGCCACGCGCGATGACCCGATCCTCCAAGCGCTGCGACCACAGGCCCTGGCCCTGTAAGTACGTGCGGTAACGCGGGATCGGGTCCAGGGCCTCCCACCGGTCCACTTCGTCCTGGGTCCGATACCGGCTCGGATCGTCGGCGGTGGTGTGCGGGCCGAGCCGGTAGGTGACCGCCTCGATCAGCGTCGGGCCGCCACCGGCTCGCGCCCGGGCGGCCGCCTCGGCCGTCACCGCGTAGCACGCCAGGACGTCGTTGCCGTCCACCCGGATCCCGGGCATTCCGTAGCCAATTGCCTTGTGCGCGATGGAAGGTGCGGCCGTCTGCTTGGAGACCGGAACCGAGATCGCCCACTGGTTGTTCTGCACGTAGAACACGCACGGCGTCGCGAAGACGGCAGCGAAGTTCAACGCCTCGTGCACGTCGCCCTCGCTGGTGGCGCCGTCGCCGAGGAAGGCCACCGTGACCGAATCCTCCCCCAGGCGTTGCGCGGCCATCGCCGCGCCGACAGCGTGCAGCGTCTGCGTGCCGATCGCGATCGACATTGGGGCGCAGCATTTCTTGGTGAAATCGAGGCCGCCGTGCCACGTTCCCCGCCACGCGGCCCCCACGTGCCCGGGCGGGATGCCGCGCACCAGATACGCGCCCAGCTCACGGTATTGCGGAAACAGCCAGTCGGTCTTGCGCAGACACGCCGCGGCGCCGACCTGAGCAGCTTCCTGGCCGCGGCACGACGCGAACAGCGCCAGTTGCCCTTGGCGCTTCAGGTTGACGAATTCGGTGTCGAGCTCGCGGGTGACGACCATCATCTCGTAGAGCCAGCACAGCGTCTCCGGCGGAAGGTCGCGGCCGTAGCGGCGCTCGGCGGTCGGCGTGCCGTCGGCGGCGATGAGCTGGACCGGCTCGAGATCGACGGTCATCGGCTTCTGCGCGAATTCCGTCATACCGCCTCCTTGGCGATCGCCAGCTACGCGAGAGCCTGCGCTCGCCGCGAGACTGGCTTATCCCCCATTATGCGCCCAAATACCAAGACACCGCGTTGATCACGGCTGAGGCGAAAACGTGTCGCGCTTTACTCCGACGCGGACTCGCCCGCCCGCCGCAGCAACATCTCCGCGTGCTTGAGCACCGGCGAGTCGACCATCTGGCCCTCGAACGCGAACACGCCGCGCTCCGAGCGCGCTGCGGCCAACACTCGTCGCGCCCAGTCCAGCTTCTCCTCGCTGGGGCGGTAGGCCTCCCGCACGACGGCGACCTGGCTGGGGTGGATGCAGACGGTCGCGTCGAAACCGACGGCGACGGCGTCGTCGGCCTCGGTCCGCAGGCCCTCGATGTCGCGGATGTCCAAATGGACGGCGTCGAGCGCGATCCGGCCGAACGCGGACGCCGCGAGCAGTGCGGCCGACCGCACATGCCGGGCGACGTCGCGATAGGTGCCGTCGGCCAGCCGGCTGGAGCTGCCGCCGAGGGTGGCGACCAGGTCCTCGGCACCCCACATCACTGCGGCGGTGCCCTCGGCCGCGGCGATTTCGGCGACGAACACCGCGCCGCGCGGCGTCTCGATCAGCGCGACCACCTCGCGCGGCGCCAGCGCGGTCACCTGCGCGGCCGATTCCGTCTTGGAGAGCATCACCGTGGTGTAGGCGGTCTCGGCCAGGGCCTCCAGGTCGCGGGCATACTCGTCGGTGCCGGCGGCGTTGATCCGCACCACGGTGCGCTCGGGGTTCAGCGGGGTTTCCCGTAGTGCCTTGCGGGCGGCGGGCTTGTCGGCTTCGGCCACGCCGTCCTCGAGGTCGAGGATCACGACGTCGGCCGCGGCGGCGGCCTTGGCGAAACGCTCGGGACGGTCGGCCGGGCAGAACAACCAGGCCGGCCCGGCGGCGCGCAGGTCCATCACGACTCCTCTGTGTCTGGCCGCTTTTGTACCAGAGTGGTCCGCACCGCCCGCGCCACGACGTCGCCGTGCTGGTTGCGACCCGTGTGCTCGAGGGTGACGATGCCCTCGCCGGGCCGGCTCTTCGACTCCCGCTTGTCGGTGCACACGGTCTCGGCGTACAGGGTGTCGCCGTGGAAGACGGGCTTGGGGAACGACACCTCGGAGAAGCCGAGGTTGGCGACGATCGTGCCGAGCGTCAACTGCGCCACCGACAGCCCCACCAGCGTGGAGAGGGTGAACATCGAATTCACCAGCCGCTCGCCGCGGAAGCCCGGCTGCTCGGCGGCCCACGCCGCGTCCAGGTGCAGCGACTGGGTGTTCATCGTCAGCGTGGTGAACAACACGTTGTCGGCCTCGGTGACGGTGCGGCCGGGCCGGTGCAGGTAGGTCGTGCCGACCTCGAACTCCTCAAACCACAAGCCCCGCTGGATGATCGACCGGGGTTCCGTCACGACAGCCCCAGCGATCGCGCGATCAGCATCAACTGCACTTCCGTAGTGCCTTCACCGATCTCGAGGATCTTGCTGTCGCGGTAGTGGCGCGCCACCGGATATTCGTTCATGAAGCCGTAGCCGCCGTGGATCTGCGTGGCGTCGCGGGCGTTGTCCATCGCGGCCTCGGAGGAAACCATCTTCGCGATCGCCGCCTCCTTCTTGAAGGGCTTGCCCGCCAACATCTTCGCGGCGGCCTCGTAATACGCGGTGCGGGCGACGTGGGCGCGGGCTTCCATCCGCGCGATCTTGAAGCTGATCGCCTGGTACGAGCCGATCGGCTGGCCGAACGATTGGCGTTCCTTGGCGTACTTGACGCTTTCGTCGACGCAGCCCTGCGCGACGCCGGTCGCCAGCGCGGCGATCGCGATGCGGCCCTCGTCCAGGATGGACAGGAAGTTCGCGTAGCCGGTCCCGCGGGCGCCCAACAGGTTCTCCTCCGGGACGCGGGCGTCGGCGAAGCTCAGCGGGTGGGTGTCCGACGCGTTCCAGCCGACCTTGTTGTAGACCGGTTCGACGGTGAAACCCGGTGTGCCTCTGGGCACGATGATCGTCGAGATCTCCTTCTTGTCGCCCGCGAGCGTTCCGGTGACCGCCGTGACGGTCACCAGCGACGTGATGTCGGTGCCGGAGTTGGTGATGAATTGCTTGCTGCCGTTGATCACCCACTCACCGTCGTCGAGCCGGGCGGTGGTGCGGGTGGCGCCCGCGTCGGAGCCGGCACCCGGCTCGGTCAGCCCGAAACCCGCCAGCGCCCGGCCGGCGGTCAGGTCCGGCAGCCATTTCTGCTTCTGCTCCTCGGTGCCGAACCGGTAGATCGGCATCGCGCCGAGCCCGACGCCGGCCTCCAGCGTGATGGCCACCGACTGGTCGACCTTGCCGAGTTCTTCCAGCGCCAGCGCCAGGGCGAAGTAGTCGCCGCCCATGCCGCCGTACTCCTCCGGGAAGGGCAGTCCGAACAGGCCCATCTCGGCCATCTTGGCGACGACCTCGTACGGGAAGCTGTGTTCCTCATCGTGTTTGGCCGACACCGGCGCGACCACGCTCCGCGCGAAGTCGGCGACGGTGTCGCGAAGGTCCTCGTATTCCTTGGGTAATGTTCCCCCGGAAATCGTAGTAATTGTTGTCGTCATGATCCGTCCTTAATTCGAGCCAGTACCTGATCGACTTTCACCTGATCGCCGACCGACACCAGCAGCTCCGCTCGGCCCGAAACCGGTGCGGGCAGCGAATGTTCCATCTTCATCGCCTCGACGACGACGATCACGTCGCCCTCAGAGACCTCGTCGCCGGAGCTGACCTGCACGGCGATCACGTTGCCGGGCATGGGGCTGACGACCTCGGCCGGCCGCTCGCCCGCCGCGCGGTGAATCTTGTGTTCCTCGGCCTCGCGCAGGTGCCAGGTGCCGCGCTCGTCGGCGATCCACAAGTGCCGGTCGGCCTCGGCCCACCAGTAGTCGCGGCGCCGCCCGGCCAGCGTCGCGCTCATCCGTGCGCCGTCGAGTTCGGCACTGGCCGAGATGATCTCACCGTCGCCGACCTGAACCCGGGCGGCCTCGGGCGTTCCCCACACCGACACCGTCTCGCTGCGCAGCGGGGTGCGCATCGCGGTGCGTACAGGCGCGGCGCCACCGCCGACCCGCCATCCCGTCGGCACCGCCCACGGATTGCCCCGGCCGCGGCGCGCCAGAACCCACTGGCGGTAGAGCCCGCCCGCGGCGAGCACGTCGTCGGGCGCCGGCGCCGGCGCGAAGTCCGCCAGCCGCTCGTCGAGCAGCGCGGTGTCCAGATCACCGGCGCGCACCCGCTCGTCGGCCAGCAGGAAGCGGAGGAATTCGACGTTGGTCTGCACGCCGAGGATCACGGTTTGCCCCAGTGCCCGATCGAGTTTCGCGAGCGCCGCCTCGCGGTCGTCGCCGTGGGCAATCACCTTGCTCAGCATCGGGTCGTAGTCGCTGCCGACCAGCGTGCCGGCCAGCAGCGACGAGTCCACCCGCACGCCGCCGCCCGACGGTTCGGACACCGCCAGCACCTCGCCGCCCGTGGGCAGGAACCCGCGCGCGGGATCCTCCGCGTACACGCGGGCCTCGATCGCGTGTCCACGCAATTCGACGTCGTCCTGGGCGAACCCCAGCTTCTCGCCGGCGGCCACCCGCAGCTGCCACTCCACCAGGTCCAGGCCGGTGACCGCCTCGGTGACCGGATGCTCCACCTGCAGGCGGGTGTTCATCTCCATGAAGAAGAACTCGTCGGGACGATCCGCGGAGACGATGAACTCCACCGTCCCGGCGCCGACGTAATCCACGCTGCGGGCGGTGTTGCAGGCCGCGGCGCCGATGCGGCCCCGCGTCGCGGGATCGAGCAGCGGCGAGGGCGCCTCCTCGATGACCTTCTGGTGGCGCCGCTGCAGGCTGCACTCGCGCTCGCCCAGATGGACCACGTTGCGGTGCGTGTCGGCGAGCACCTGCACCTCGATATGCCTGGGCCGCAACACGAACCGCTCCAGGAACAGCGTGTCATCGCCGAACGAGGACGCGGCCTCCCGCCGCGCACCCACCAGCGCCTCGCGCAGCCGCGCGGGGTCCTCGACCAGCCGCATGCCCTTGCCACCGCCGCCGGCCGACGGCTTGATCAACACCGGATAGCCGATCTCGTCGGCGGCGGCAACGAGCTCGTCATCGGTCAGGCCCGGCTTAGCCACCCCGGGCACCACCGGAACGTCGAAGGCGGCCACGGCGTTCTTCGCGGTGATCTTGTCGCCCATCACCTCGATCGCCCGTGGCGGCGGGCCCAGGAACACCACCCCGGCGCGTTCGCAGGCCGCGGCGAAATGCGCGTTCTCCGACAGGAATCCGTAGCCCGGGTGAATCGCCTGGGCCCCGGTGCGCACCGCGGCGTCGACGACCTTCTCGATGTCCAGGTAGCTTTCGCGGGCCGCGGCGGGGCCCAGGCGCACGGCCGTGTCGGCCTCGAGCACGTGCCGCGCGGCGGCGTCGGGGTCGCTGTAGACGGCGACCGACCGGATGCCAAGCCGGTGCAACGTGCGGATCACCCGCACCGCGATCTCGCCGCGGTTGGCCACTAATACGGTGTCGAACATCGCCTCACATCCGAAATACGCCGTAGGAGACCGGTTCCAGCGGCGCATGGGCGCACGCCGAAAGGGCAAGCCCGAGAATCGTTCTGGTGTCGGCCGGGTCGATGATGCCGTCGTCCCACAATCGCGCCGTCGAGTAGTAGGGGTTGCCCTGGTCCTCGTACTGCGCCCGGATGGGCGCCTTGAACGCCTCCTCGTCGTCGGCCGACCACGGCTTGCCCGCCGCGCTGAGCTGCTCGCCGCGCACCGTCGCCAGCACCGATGCGGCCTGCTCGCCGCCCATCACCGAGATGCGGGCGTTGGGCCACATCCACAGGAAGCGGGGCGAATACGCGCGTCCACACATCGAGTAGTTGCCCGCCCCGTAGGAGCCGCCGATGACGACGGTCAGCTTGGGCACCCTGGCGCAGGCCACGGCGGTAACCATCTTGGCGCCGTGCTTGGCGATGCCGCCGGCCTCGTAGTCGCGGCCGACCATGAAGCCGGCGATGTTCTGCAGAAACAGCAGCGGAATCCTGCGCTTGTCGCACAGCTCGATGAAATGCGCGCCCTTCAAGGCCGATTCGCTGAACAGCACGCCGTTGTTGGCGACGATCCCCACGGGATGGCCCTGGATGCGCGCGAAGGCTGTCACCAGCGTCTTGCCGTAATTGGCCTTGAACTCACTGAATTCGCTGCCGTCGACCAGGCGCACAATCACCTCGTGCACGTCGTAGGGCACGCGGGGATCCGGTGGCACCACGTCGTAGAGCTCCGTCTGCGCGTGCTTGGGCTCGACGGACGGTTGCACCTCCCACTGGGCGGGCTCACGGGGCCCGAACGTGGCCGCGATGTCGCGGACGATCCGCAGCGCGTGCTCGTCGTCGTGGGCGAGGTGGTCGGTGACGCCGGAGACCCGCGAGTGCAGGTCGCCGCCGCCGAGTTCCTCGGCCGAAACGATCTCACCGGTGGCCGCTTTGACCAACGGCGGGCCGCCGAGAAAGATGGTGCCCTGCTCGCGCACGATGACGGCCTCGTCGCTCATCGCCGGCACGTAGGCGCCGCCCGCCGTGCACGACCCCAACACCGCGGCCACCTGCGGAATCCCCTTGGCGCTCATGGTCGCCTGGTTGTAGAAGATCCGGCCGAAGTGCTCGCGGTCGGGAAAGACCTCGTCCTGGCGCGGCAGGAAGGCGCCGCCGGAGTCGACCAGGTAGATGCACGGCAGCCGATTCTGCAACGCGACTTCCTGCGCGCGCAGATGCTTCTTGACCGTCATCGGGTAGTAGGTGCCGCCCTTGACGGTCGCGTCGTTGGCGACGATCACGCACTCGCGCTCGGATACCCGGCCGATCCCGGTGATGATCCCGGCTCCCGGGGACTCGTCGTCGTACATGCCGCCGGCCGCCAGCGGGGCCAGCTCCAAAAATGGGCTGCCGGGGTCGAGCAGGCGGTCCACCCGCTCGCGGGGCAGCAGCTTGCCGCGGCTGACGTGGCGTACCCGCGCGCGTTCGTTGCCGCCCAGCGCGGCGGCGGCCAGCTTGGCGTTCAATTCGGCGACCAGTCGGCGGTGCTCGTCGGCGAACGACGGCGCGGTGGTGACGGCGGTGCTCATGTGGGCCTCCCGGTGGTCGCCGGCATAAGGGGCGGTTCGGTTTTGGCGATCACCTCGTCGACCGAGACCTCGGGGGCGGTCTCGACGAGGTGCAGGCCGTCGTCGTGCACGTCGATGACGGCGAGGTCGGTGATGATGCGGTCGACGCAGCCGACGCCGGTCAGCGGAAGGGTGCACCGCTCAACGACTTTCGGGCTGCCGTCCTTGGCGGTGTGTTCCATCATCACGATCACCTTGCTTGCGCCGTGCACCAGGTCCATCGCGCCGCCCATGCCCTTGACCAGCTTTCCCGGAATCATCCAGTTGGCCAGGTCGCCGGTCGCCGAGACCTGCATGGCGCCGAGCACCGCGACGTCGAGGTGCCCGCCGCGGATGATCCCGAACGAGGTCGAGGAGCCGAAGAACGCCGCACCCGGCATCGTGGTGACCGTTTCCTTGCCCGCGTTGATCAGATCCGCGTCGACGTCGTCGGGCCTGGGATACGGCCCGACCCCGAGTATCCCGTTCTCCGAATGCACGACGACGGTGACTCCCTCGGGGATGTGGTTCGGGATCAGGGTGGGCAGGCTGATGCCGAGGTTGACGTATTGGCCGTCCTCGAATTCGGCGGCCACCCGCGCGGCCAGGCCCTCCCTCGTCCAGCTCATGGGCGCACCGTGACCTTCTCGATCGGCTTGGCGGGATCGGGCACGTGCACGACCCGGTGCACGAAGACGCCCGGGGTGTGCACCGCGGCCGGGTCGATCTCCCCGGGCTCGACGAGGTGTTCGACCTCGGCGATGGTGATCCTGCCGGCCGTCGCGCAATCCGGGTTGAAGTTGGCGGCGGCCGCCCGGTAGACGAGGTTGCCGTGCCGGTCGCCCTGCCACGCGTGCACCAAGGCGAAGTCGGTGCGGATCGCGCGCTCGAGAACGTAGGTGACGCCGTCGAACTCGCGGGTCTCCTTGGGCGGCGCCATCACCGCCACCCCACCCGAAGCGTCGTAGCGCCACGGCAGGCCGCCGTCGGCGACCGGGGTGCCGACCCCTGCGGGCGTGTAGAAGGCCGGGATGCCCATCCCGCCGGCGCGCAGCCGCTCCGCCAGAGTGCCCTGCGGGGTGAGCTCGACCTCGAGCTCACCGGCGAGGAACTGGCGGGCGAACTCCTTGTTGTCGCCGACGTACGACGCGACGGCCCGGCGAATTCGCTTGTGGTGCAACAGCGCTTCCAGGCCGACACCGTAGCCGCCGCAATTGTTGGACACCGTCTCGAGGTCGCGCACGCCGGAGTCGACCAGCGCCGAGATCAGCGCTTCCGGGATGCCGCAGAACCCGAATCCCCCGACCGCCAGGGACGACCCGTCGGTTATGTCGGCGACCGCCTCAGCGGCGGTCGCGACTACCTTGTCCATCGCCGCAGCAGCCTCCTGATTTCAGTTAATCTTCATTAACTGGCGTGAGAATACCATCGCCGAGCACGCGGCGTCCAGGGCGCTCAGCCCTGGTCACGCAGGTACTCGATCGCTTGCTCGCGCATGTCGGTCTTGCGCACCTTGCCGGTGACGGTCATCGGGAACTCGTCGACGATCCGCAGGTAGCGCGGGACCTTGAAGTGCGCGATCCGCCCGGCGCAGAACTCGTGCAGGCCCTCGATGGTCAGCGCCGGCGCTCCAGCGCGCAGCATCACCACCGCCATGACCTCCTCGCCATACCGTTCGTCGGGCACCCCGATGACCTGCGCGTCGACGACGTCGGCGTGGCTGTACAGGAACTCTTCGATCTCGCGCGGTGAGATGTTCTCCCCGCCGCGGACGATGAGGTCCTTGATGCGACCGGTGATCTGGACATAGCCGCACTCGTCCATCACGGCCAGGTCCCCCGTGTGCATCCAGCCGTCCGCGTCGATAACCTCGGCGGTCCGCTCCGGGTCGTTCCAATACCCGGCCATCACCGAATAGCCCCGCGTGCAGAACTCGCCCGCCACCCCGCGCGGCACGGTATGCCCGCCCGTCGCGTCCACCACCTTGACCTCCAGATGCGGGCCCACCCGGCCGACCGTCGCGACCCGCCGTTCCAGTGAGTCGTCGATGCGCGTCTGGGTTGATACCGGCGATGTTTCGGTCATGCCGTAGCAGATGGAGACGCCCGGCATGTGCATGCGCTCGATCACCTTGCGCATCACCTCGACCGGGCACGGCGAGCCGGCCATGATCCCGGTACGCAGGCTGCCCAATTCGTACTCGTCGAAATCTGGCAGGCCGAGCTCGGCGATGAACATCGTCGGGACGCCGTAGAGGCTGGTGCAGCGTTCGGCCTGCACCGCCCGCAGGGTAGCGGCGGGATCGAAACCCGGCGCCGGAATCACCATGCACGCGCCGTGGCTGGTGGCCGCCAGGTTGCCCATCACCATGCCGAAGCAGTGATAGAAGGGCACCGGGATGCAGATCCGATCGCGCGCGGTGTACCCGAGCAGCTCGCCCACCAGGTAGCCGTTGTTCAGGATGTTGCGGTGGCTCAGCGTCGCCGCCTTCGGGTATCCCGTTGTGCCGGAGGTGTATTGGATGTTGATCGGGTCGCGGCAACGCAGGTCGGCCGCGATGTCCGCCAGCCTAACCGGGTCGGTTTCGGTGGCGGCCAGCTCGGCCCACCGCTCGCCGTCCAGGAGCACCACGTCGCTCAGGTCGGGGCAGTGCGGCGCCACCTCGCGCAGCATGGCCGCGTAGTCGGTGGTCTTGAAATCGCGGGCGGCGATCACCATCGCGACCCCGGATTGCCTTAGCGCATAGTGCAATTCGCGTTCCTGGTAGGCCGGGTTGATGGTGACCAGCGTCGCACCGATCTCTGCGGTCGCGTACTGGACGAGCACCCACTGCCACCGGTTGGGCGCCCAGATCCCGACGCGATCGCCCCGGCGGATCCCGGCGCCGACCAATCCCGTTGCCAACCTGCGCACGGAGGCCAGCAACTCGGCGTAGCTCCAGCGTCGCCCCGCGGCCACGTCGACCAGTGCGTCGCATTGCGGATGCTCGGCGGCCGTGGCGGCGAGGTTGGCCCCGATCGTCGTTTCGAGCAACGGCGGATCGCTCGGCCCCCGGTCGTATGAAAGGTGTGCCACGGCGCCTCCGGCTGGTTCGGTTACCAACCGTAAACCCTTCTCAGACATCTGTAACCGGGCCACGCCGTGCTAAGTTAGTGACGATTAACCGAACGGACGGAGGCCCGCCGTGACTGCATCCGCCCCAGAGGGCCAGGCCGACGCCCCAAATCGCCGGAGCCAGTTGAAGTCCGACCGGCGCTTGCAACTCCTGTCGGCCGCCGAACGGCTCTTCGCCGAGCGCGGCTTCCTCGCGGTGCGCCTCGAAGACATCGGGGCCGCCGCCGGGGTCAGCGGCCCGGCGATCTATCGCCACTTCCCCAACAAGGAGTCGATGCTGGTCGAGTTGCTGGTGGGGATCAGCACCCGCCTGCTCGCCGGCGCCCGGAGCGCGCGAGCCCGCAATGCCGACGCGACGGCCGCGTTGGACGAGCTCATCGACTTCCACCTCGACTTCGCCCTGGGTGAACCCGACCTGATCCGGATCCAGGATCGGGACCTGGCGCACCTGCCCGAGGCCGCCGAAAAGCAGGTCCGCAAGGCTCAGCGTCAATATGTCGAGGTTTGGGTGGGTGTACTGCGTGAGCTCAATCCCAAGCTGGCCGAGGCCGACGCCCGGCTGACGGCCCACGCGGTGTTCGGCCTGCTGAACTCGACACCGCACAGCATGAAGTCGCCGGACGACACGCGGTCGCGACCGGCTCGCGCGACGCGGTCACGCGCAGTCATGCGGGCGATGACGGTCGCCGCGCTCAGTGCCGGCAATTCCTGCCCCTAAGTCGCGTACTCCGGAGTCTCACCGCCGAACCGCCCGGCCCAGGTACCCTGCAAGCCATGAGGTGGACATGAACGATCCACGTCGACCCGAGCGGTTTAGTCCCCCTCTATCGGGGTCAGGACCGGCCGGGCGGCAGGGTTACCCGTATCCGCCCGTCGACCCCGCATATGCCGACCAGGCGGGGCCCTACGCGCCCACCTATGGCGGGTATGGCTCGCAATGGACCTCCGGTCTGAACGACACCAAACAGTTGCCCGGCTACTGGCAGCAGGAGCTCCCGCCGCCGGGTGAGGCACCGCCCGAGGGGGCCGCGCCCCCGGCGCCGGGGGGCCGGAAGCCGCCGCGCTGGTTGTGGATCGGCGCCGGTGTGGCGGTGCTGCTGGCGGTCGCGCTGGTGATAGCGCTGGTGCTGGTCAACGACGCAATCAAGAACCAGACCGTTGTTCCGCCGCTGCCGGCCATGCCCGGTTCGACTGAGGAAACGCCGACGCCGAGCCCGTCGACCCGGACGACCCCGCCGTCGCGCACCTTCCGGCCCTTGCCGCCGCCGACGGCGTCGGGCGCGCCGCCCGAGACGACCGGCCCGGTGGAGATGCAGGACGTCGTCTATAACGTCACCGGCGAGGGCCGCGCGCTCAGCATCGTCTACATCGGAACCGGCGACATGCTGCAGACCGAGTTCAACGTCGCGCTGCCGTGGAGCAAAGAGGTCAGCCTGTCCAAGTCGGCCGCGCACCCGCCGAACGTCACGGTCGTCAACTTCGGCCACAACGTCACCTGCTCGCTGACCGTCGCCGGGGTGCAGGTGAGCCAGCGCGAAGGGGTGGGCCTGACGGTCTGCGACGCGCGCGGCTAGGCCTACGCGGGCTGGCCGGCGCGCGCCGGAACCCGAACCACCAGCATGGCCACGA
Organism: Mycobacterium sp. E2327; assembly: GCF_001672675.1. NCBI lineage: Bacteria > Bacillati > Actinomycetota > Actinomycetes > Mycobacteriales > Mycobacteriaceae > Mycobacterium > Mycobacterium sp. E2327. Next base: position 10,074 of record NZ_LZKE01000093.1, on the reverse strand, counting down.
GTCCGGCGGTCAGCACCAGGCATATCCCGGCAATCCCGGCACGCACGGCGCCGAAGACGTCGACGAAGACGGAGAACAGCCATGGCGCCACGAACGCGACGGCCCGTCCCGTCATCGTGTAGAGGCCGAACGCGACGCCCTCCCCGCCGTCCTTCGCCAACTGCAGCAGCAGGGCGCGCGACGACGCCAGGGAAGGACCGACGAACATGGCCAGCAGCAGTCCGCAGAGCCAGAACGCGTGCGGACCGGACACCGCCATCATGGTGGCCGAGACGGCGATGAGCGCGACCAGCGACCCGACGATCACCGGTTTGGATCCGATCCGGTGGTCGACGAATCCGCCGGTCATCGCGCCGATCGCGGCCACCACGCTGGCCGCCACGCCGAACACCAGCACGTCGGCCTGGGACAGGCCGTACACGTTGACGCCGAGCACGGCGCCGAAGCCGAAGATGGCCGCCAGCCCGTCCCGGAACAGCGCGCTGGCCCCCAGGAAATAGACCAGGTTGCGGTTGCGGCGCCATTCAGTACGCACCTCTGCCCACAGCTTGCGATAGCCGCCCAGCATGCTGGTCGGGCGCGACGTTTCGCCGGAGTCCGGCAGCCGGTGGGCGACGAACAACAGCGGTAGCGCCAGCACGGCGAACCACGCCGCGGTCAGCAGCATCGCCGCCCGGACATAGAGCCCGTCGTGGACGGGCAGGTGCAGCAGCCCGCGCTCCGGGCCGGTGCCGGCGATGAACCCGAAATAGACCAGTAGCAGCAGAACCACGCTGCCGGTAAACCCCGACGCCGCGCCGAAGCCGGAGATGCGCCCCGCCGTCTGCGGCGTCGAGACCTGACGCAGCATGGCGTTGTAGGGGACCCCGGCGAGATCACCGCACGCGGCCGTGGCCGACAGCAGCACCAGGCCCGCCCACAGATAGCTGGGATCGTCCCGGATCAAGAACATCGAACTGGTCGACGCGACGGCGAGACCGCTCAAGACCGTCAGCACCACGCGCCGACGATGCGGGGCCTCCACCCACACCCCCACGACCGGCGCCAGCACCGCGATGGTCAACCCCGCGACCGCGAGCGAGCGGCCGAGCCAACTCGCCGGCGAGGTGCCACCGGACATTCCCGCGCCGACGCTGCCGGTCAGGTAGACCGAGAAGACGAAGGTCGCCACGATCGCGTTCATGCCGAGGGAGCCGCAGTCGTACAGCGCCCACGCCACCACCTGCGATGGCACGGGCCCGACGGCGTCCGGCCCTCGCTGACTCATGCTCGGCACTCTATTGGGTGCGGGGCTGTCTACCATGGGCCGCATGCCGGTCCCAGCTCCCAGTCCCGACGCGCGCGCAGTTGTCACCGGGGCTTCGCAAAACATCGGCGCGGCGCTGGCCACCGAACTCGCCGCCCGCGGGCACAACCTGATCGTCACCGCGCGCCGCGAGGACCTGCTCAACGACGTGGCCGCGAGGCTGACCGACAAGTACGGAGTCGTTGTCGAGGTGCGCCCCGCCGACCTGGCCGACGCGACCGAACGGGCGAAACTGTGCGACGAGCTCGCCGCGCGGCCCATCTCGATCCTGTGCGCCAACGCGGGCACGGCGACGTTCGGTCCGGTCGCCGGCCTCGACCCGGCGGGCGAGAAGGCGCAGGTGCAGCTGAATGCCATTGCCGTGCATGACCTTGCGTTGGCGGTGCTGCCGGGCATGGTCGAGCGTAAGGCAGGCGGCATCTTGATCTCCGGTTCGGCGGCGGGCAATTCGCCGATCCCCTACAACGCCACCTATGCGGCCACCAAGGCCTTCGCCAACACGTTCAGCGAATCTCTGCGCGGCGAACTGCGCAATTCCGGTGTGCACGTCACGCTGTTGGCGCCGGGGCCGGTTCGCACCGACCTCCCCGATGAGGCCGAACGGTCCCTGGTAGAGAAGCTGGTACCCGACTTTCTGTGGATCTCGACGGAGCACACCGCACAGATTTCCTTGGATGCGTTGGAGCGCAACAAGATGCGCGTGGTGCCCGGCCTGACATCGAAGGCGATGTCGGTGGCCAGCGGGTACGCCCCTCGCGCAATCGTCGCGCCGATCGCGGGCAGTTTCTACAAGAAGCTCGGCGGCGGGTAGGGGCTATATCCGCCCCGAGTGCGGAGCGCCGGTCTCGGGCGTGTGTTCGGGGTCACCGAAGCGGTATCCGCCGAACGACAGGCCACGCCCGGCGAACCCCTTAGACTTCCCCTCATACGGGGAGCGAGGCGGGTATTCTGCACAGACAGTGCATTTCGTTCGGGGGGAGATGACGAACATAGCCGAGGTGCAGCGCGGTCCGACCAAGATACGGACCCGTTCCGAAGACATCCGGGCACACTACGACCTCTCAGACGACTTCTTCGCGCTGTTCCAGGACCCCAGCCGCACGTATAGCTGCGCCTACTTCGAGCCGCCGGATCTCACCCTCGAAGAGGCGCAGTTCGCCAAGATTGACCTCAACCTCGACAAGCTGGACCTCAAGCCGGGGATGACGCTGCTGGACATCGGCTGCGGCTGGGGCACCACCATGAAGCGCGCCGTCGAGAGATTCGACGTCAACGTCATCGGCTTGACGTTGTCCCACAATCAGCATGCCCACTGTGAACAGGTCCTCGGCGCCATCGACGGCACTCGGTCGCGCGAGGTTCGGCTGCAGCATTGGGAAGACTTTTTCGAGCCCGTCGACCGGATCGTATCGATCGAGGCCTTCGAGCACTTCGGGCACGAGAACTACGGCGACTTCTTCAAGCGGTGCTTCGACATCATGCCGAACGACGGTCGGATGACGATCCAGAGCAACGTCAGCTACCACCCCTACGACTTGGCCGCCCGCGGCAAGAAGCTGACCTTCGAGACGATGCGATTCATCAGGTTCATGATCACCGACATCTTCCCCGGCGCGCGGCTGCCGTCACCATCGATGATGGTCGAACACGCCGAGAAGGCGGGATTTATTGTGCCAGAACCGATTTCGCTACGTCGGCACTACATCCGGACGCTGCATCTCTGGGGTGACGCGCTCGAGTCCAACAAGGAGAAGGCCGTTGAGGTCACCTCCGAAGAGACCTACAACCAGTACGTGAAGTACCTGCGCGGTTGCGAACATTACTTCTCCGAGGAGATGTTGGACTGCATTTTGGTCAGCCACCTCAAGCCGGGGGCCGTCACGAACTCAGCTGACAAAACGCCGAATTTGCGGTAGGCGCTACTTCCGGCGGCGTCCGCCGGTGCCGAAGATCGCTTTCACCGCTTCGCGGATCGCGGTGTTGATGCCGCTTTTCACCGTCGGGTTCTTCAGGACTTCCTCCCACATGGCCGGACCCTTCGTCTCCGCCGGCTCCACGGGAGCGGGCATCGGCGGAATCGGCTCGTTCGGTGGGACCGGCGGGTAGTCGGACTGGGCTTGCGGAACTTGCGGACCGGCCTGTTGCTGGGCCGGTTGTGAAACCGTTGGCCCGTACTTGGCTTGCAGCGGACTGTCTTTGGCCGCGGCGGCGATCGCGTCGGTGCCGATCGAGGCCATCAACGAACGGGGCACCCGCATGCGCGTCCAGGCGACGGGAGTCGGTGCGCCCTTTTCGGACAGCACGGTCACGACGGCCTCGCCGATCCCCAGCGACGTCAGGGCCGACTCCAGGTCGTAGACATCGGTTTTCGGATAGGTGCGCACGGTCTTGGACAGCGCCTGCTGATCGTCGGGCGTGAACGCCCGCAACGCGTGCTGCACCCGAGCGCCCAGCTGAGACAGCACGTCGTTGGGTATGTCCGTGGGCAGCTGGGTGCAGAAGAAGACCCCGACACCCTTGGAGCGGATCAGCTTGACGGTCTGTTCGACCTGCTCGAGGAACGCCTTGGACGCGTCGGCGAACAACAGGTGCGCCTCGTCGAAGAAGAAGACCAGCTTGGGCCGGTCCACGTCGCCGATCTCGGGGAGTTTGGCGTACAGGTCGGCGAGCAACCACATGAGGAAGGTGGAGAAGATGACGGGACGCACCGACTGACCGGTGAACTCCAGCAGCGAGATGATGCCCTGGCCCTGGCCGTCAGCGCGCAGCAGATCGTTCGGATCGAGCTTGGGCTCGCCGAAGAACGTGTCGCCACCCTCGGCATCGAGGTTCACCAGCGCCCGCAGGATGACGCCCGCCGTCGTCGCCGACACGCCGCCCAGGGACTTCAGGTCTTCCTTGCCCGCGTCGCTGGTCAGGTAGCTGATGGCGCCGCGCAGATCGTCGGTGGTGACCAGCCGCCAGTCTCGACCCTTCGCCCAATGGAAGATCAACCCGAGGGTCGACTCCTGGGTCGCATTGAGCCCCAACACCTTTGACAGCAGAACGGGGCCGAAGCTGTCGACCGTCGCACGTATCGGCACACCGATTCCCTTGGTGCCCAACGACAGGAACTCCACCGGGAACGCCGTCCCCGTCCAGTTGTCGCCGGTGTCTTTCGCACGCGCGGCGGTCTTGTCGTTGGCTTCTCCGGGCCGGGACAGCCCGGACAGGTCGCCCTTCACATCGGCCATCAGCACGGGCACGCCCGCGGCGCTGAGCTGTTCGGCGATCAGTTGCAGCGTCTTGGTTTTGCCGGTTCCCGTCGCCCCGGCCACCAGCCCGTGGCGGTTGACGGTGGCCAGCGGGATGCGAATCTGCGCGGCCGGGTCCGCCGCCCCGTCGACGACGACCGTGCCCAATTCCAAAGCCTGGCCCTGGACGGCGTAGCCGCTGGCGATCCGCTGCGCGGGTGTCGCCGCTGATTCGGTGGTCATCGTGCTCGCCCCTCTTTCCGAGTCGCGCCCGTCCGGTCCGGCACACTCACACTACTTCCCAGGCCCCGGCAGAGGCAGAGCTCAAATGCGCATACGCTGAGCGCTGTGCGGGACGAATTGGTGTGGATCGACTGCGAGATGACGGGGCTGGACCTGGCCTCGGACAAGCTGATCGAAATCGCGGTGCTGGTCACCGACGCCGAGCTGAACGTCCTGGGCGACGGGGTCGATGTGGTGATCCACGCCGACGACGCCGCGCTGTCGTCGATGGTCGAGGTGGTCGCCGAAATGCATTCGCGCTCGGGGCTCATCGACGAGGTGAAGGCGTCCACCGTCGACCTGGCGACCGCCGAGGCGATGGTGCTGGACTACATCACCACGCACGTCAAGCAACCCAAGACGGCGCCGCTGGCGGGCAACTCGATCGCCACGGACCGTTCGTTCATCGCGCGCGACATGCCGAAGCTGGACTCCTACCTGCACTACCGGATGATCGACGTCAGCTCCATCAAGGAACTCTGCCGGCGCTGGTATCCGCGCATCTACTACGGCCAGCCCGCCAAGGGGCTCACGCACCGAGCGTTGGCCGACATCCATGAATCCATCCGCGAATTGCAGTACTACCGGCGGACCGCGTTCGTGCCCCTGCCGGGGCCGTCTACCAGCGAAATCGAGATGGTGGTCGCCGATCTCCAGGACGGAGAGAATCCAACTCAAACAATCGATTCGGAGACCGAGCCACCGAGCGGCTAGTATCGATGGTCGCCGCTCGTTGGCCCCGTTATGGGTGCCGGCTCGCGGCAATGGTGGCTGTAGTTCAGCTGGTAGAGCACCAGGTTGTGATCCTGGGTGTCGCGGGTTCGAGTCCCGTCAGCCACCCCAACAGGCCGGAGGGCGTCTCGTCCTCCGGCCTTTTTGCAGGGATGCGTCTATCCCGGCGCCAGCGGCCGTTTCAGCGTGCAGACGATGCTCCACTCGAAATAGTGGTCGCCGCCCTTGTCGTAGTCGCTGAAGTGGCGGGCGACCTGGACCCGTTGCACCGAGGAGCCGACGATCTCCCAGCCCTGTTCTCCGTAGACCTTGGACTGGCGGGCCGCCTCTTCGATCACGGCGTCCAACGACTCGTTCGTGTAATGGACGAAGGTGGTCTCCCAACGCTGCGGGTACCAATTGCCGTCCGACGCCAGCCACCAACCGGGCCCGGGAGAAGGGGTGCTCATGGCCCGGCACCCTACAACGTTCAGGTCGCAGACGAATGAATGAAACGTGAAAGACGCATTGCCGAGCCGCCGGAACGGGTCGCCAGGTTAAGTATTGGCGTTACCCGCCTGCCACACCGGCCACGGGACGTTCCAGTCGCCCAGTCCCTCGGTGCCCGGCAGGGTCGATCCCACGGTGTGGACCACCTCGACGATGTCGCCGCTCTTGCTGTGGTCGTAGAACCACTCGGCGTTGCTCGGGCTCACGTTCAGACAGCCGTGGCTGGTGTTCGCGTGGCCCTGGGCGCCGACCGACCAGGGCGCGGAATGCACGAAGACGCCGCTATACGAAATCTGCGTGGCCCATTCGACATCGGTGCGATACCCGTTGGGCGAGTTGACCGGCACGCCGTAGGTCGAGGAGTCCATGATGATGTGCTTGTACCGACCGCCAACGATGTAAAAACCGTTTGCCGTGGGCGTGCTGTCCTTGCCCATCGAGGTCGGCATCGTCTTGACGACTTCGCCGTTGACGCGCACGGTCACCATCTTGGTGTTGTCGTCGGCCGTCGAGATGACCTCGTCGCCGATGGTGAAGTGCGTCTTGACGTTGTCCTCGCCGAACATTCCGCCACCCAGATCGACGCCGTAGGTGTTGACCGCCACGTCGATGGCGGTGCCCGACTTCCAGAAATGCTCTGGGCGCCAACGCACCTCGCGGTTGTTCAGCCAGTAGAACGCGCCCTCGACGGGCGGGTTGGTGGTGATGACGATCGCCTTCTGCGCCGCGGCGCGGTTGGCGATGTTCTCGTCGAAGCGGATCGCCACCGGCTCACCAATGCCGACCACCTCACCGTCGCCCGGCGCCACGTAGGGCATCGTCAGGTGGGCCGGTGAACTCGTCTGGAAGGTCATCTGCCGGGTCGCGGCCCCACCGAGGCCCAGCGCTTTCACGTTCAGCGTGTAGCGCCGGTTGTAGCCCAGTTGGTCGGTCGTCGACCAGCGCAGCCCGTCGGGGCTCAGCTGACCGTTGACCGTCTTGCCGTTCTCGTTGACCATCGTGACCGACCCGATGACACCGTCGGCAACGCTGACCGTCACCGGCGCGTCCACCGTGACGCCGACGGCGCCGTCGGTCACCGAGGTGGTGAGCTTGGGGACCAGCAGGTCGGCGAACGGCGTGCCCTTGTCGAAGATGACCTTCGCGGGCGCCGCGGTGTGACTGCTGCTGCAGGCAACGGCGACGACAGCAAACGCGACCATGGCGGCAGCCAGCCATGATCGACGTTTGCGCAAAGGCGTCATCGAGCGACCTTCCAATTCGATCGGCATATTCGGTCACCGCTGACCAGAGTGGAAGCATTGTAATGGGTTTTTGGCCGCTCACAATGCGTCATGCGAACGGATTGCGCACTCCCCCTGTGCAACCCGCGGACGGGATTATGCCGGTAGGCCGACCTGGCGCCGGCGGCCGGCCTCGACGCCATCACGGGTCGCGACGGCCTCGACACGGGCGAGCTTGAAGATCGCCGCCGTCATGACCAGCGCCGCGACCACCAGGGCGGCTATGCCGGCGCGGCCCGCGTTCAGCGTCTCGCCGAGGACGACGACGCCCAGCACCGATGCCACCACCGGCTGCGACATCTGCAGCATGGGCATCGACGCCGTCAGGGGCCCGGCCCGGAACGCCGCCTGACTCCAGACCACGCCCCCCGCCGCGGCCAGCACGCAGGCGTACAGCTCCGGGGTTCGGGCCACCGCCCACCCGCCATCGCCGAGCCGGGCGACGACCTCCTTGGTCAGCACCCCGAAAACACCCCACAGCGACCCCGACACGAACGCGAACAGCGCGGCGGCCACGGCACCACCCCGAATCCGGCCGGCCACGACGCACGCCACCAACAGCGGCGCAAGCACGACACCCACGGCAAGCCAGGTTCCCAGCGCGGCGCTCGAGCGACCGGCTCCTGGGTTGCCGACCACCACCACCACGACCACCGCGGCGGTCAGCAACCCGCCCCAGATCCACTCGCCGCCGGTCACCCTGCGATGCCACGCGCGCGCGTTGATGGGCAGCGCGAACAACAGCGAAAGCATGAGCAGCGCCTGCACCAGCAGCACCGACCCCTTGGCCAGGGCGGCCGCCTGCAAAGCGATGCACGCGATGAGGAGCAGCGCGCCCCACCACCACCGCCGATTGCGCAGCAGGGTGGCGAGCAGTGCGATGTGGCCGATGGACCTGTCCTCGATGCAGTGCGCAGCCCGTTGCTGCAGCACATCGCCGATGGCGATGCAGAGCGCAGAGCTCAAGGCCAGGACGGCGGCGCTAACCACGCTCTGTCACCGCCCGGCTGGGCCATCTCCTGATCCGGGGCTGCCGCGGCTCGTGGGCGTCGGCGCCCCAACGGCGCCGACCAACCTTGGCGGCGTCGGCCTCCCCCGTCGCCAACCGTTCACGCAGCCGAATTAACGGCCGGGGCGCCCACCACGTCCACCGGCCGAGCAGGTGGATGAACGCGGGAACCAGGACCATCCGCACCAGGGTGGCATCGGCCAGCACGGCAAGCGTCAGGCCGACACCGAGCATTCGCATGAACGAGACGTGCGCGGGGATCAGCGCGGCGAACGAGATCGACATCACCAGCGCGGCGGTGGTGACGACCCGGCCGATGCCGGCCAGGCCCAGCGCCGTGCTTTCGTCGGTGACCGCATGCGCCTCGGCGGGATTCGGTCGCTCCTCGCGCGCGACCGGAGAGGCCAGCCAGTACTCGTGGATCCGCGAGACCAGGAACACCTCGTAATCCATGGCAAGCCCAAATGCGATGCAGAACAACAACACTGGGATGTTGGCGTTCAACGTCCCGTTCGGTGTGGTCCCGAATGCGCCCAGGTGCCCGTCCTGGAAGATCCATACCATCGCGCCGAACGCCGCCGTCAACGACAACACATTGCAGACGAGCGCCTGCAGCGGTAGCACGGCGCTGCCGGTCAGCAGGAACAGCAGCGTGAACGTGATGACGGCGATGAGCGCCAGCACGGCCGGCAGCCGCAGGGTGATCGCGTCGACGCTGTCGCGGTTGATCTGCGCGAGCCCGGTCATCTCCACCGACCGCCCGTCCGGCCTGCTGACCGCGTGCAACCGGTCGAGCTGTGTGTTCGACGCTTGCGAATACAGCGGCGCGGTGGTGGCCACGGTGAGGAATGCGCTGCCGTTGGCCATGCCGGTGGCCGCGGCGGGCGGCCCGGCCAGGGATCCGGCCACGAACATCCCGGTGGGCGCCGTGACGGCGGACACGTCGGGTACCCGCGACAGCGCGGCGGCGTAGCGCTCTAGGTCGGCGGTGGTCACCCCGCGGGCGTCGGGGAGGACGACGGATATCGAGTTTCCTAATCCGTTGCCGAAATCGTTGTCGAGCATGTCGGCCACCTGGCGCGCCGACGCCGAGCGGGGCAGCACGCGCTCGTCCGGGAAGCCCCACTTCACCCCCAGGAACGGGGCACCCAGCAACAGCAGCAGCGCGACGACGGCCATGCCGACCGGCATGGCGTGGCGCAGCACGAACTTGGTCGACCGGTACCAGAACAGCGAATAGACCGCCTTGTGGGCGTGATCGCGCCACGACTTCGACCGCGGCGGCACCCGGCGCGCGAACCACCGGCGGACGTCGAGCGCGTCCAGCCGGGGACCCAGCAGCGTGATCGCCGCCGGCGTCACCACCACGGTGGCGATCGCCACGATCACGGCGGTGGCCACGATGGTGTAGGCGGACGATTTCAAGAAGTACATCGGGAACAGCGCCATCACGGCCATCGACAACCCGACGGTGGTGGCCGAGAACAGCACGGTGCGGCCGGCGGTGGCCATCGTCCGAAACAGCGCCCGATCTTGTTCGCCGGACCGTGCCAGCTCCTCGCGGTAGCGGCTGATGATCAGCAGGTTGTAGTCGATCGCCAGCGCGAGACCCATCGCGATGCTCAGGTCCAGGGCGTACGTCGACACGTCGGTCGCGAAGCTGATCAGCCGCAACACCGACATCGTGCAGACGATGACCAGCCCGCCCACGCCGATCGGCAGCGCCGCGGCCACCACGCC
>NZ_LZKE01000092.1:0-2410 GCF_001672675.1 Mycobacterium sp. E2327 | reverse complement strand
CGGTGTCCTGCGAAAACGGGAGAAACGCCCCGTCGGGTTCATATTGGGCTCCTTCGTTGCTGAAGGCCCGGATGGGCCGCTGCAACAAGTGGACACCGGCGCTTGCCGATACCGATCCCAACTCTTACGCAGCAAAAGTCGGCGACCGAGAGGCGTTCGCGACGCAGAATGGCCGCGGACCAGCGATGCGACCAAGTCCCCGGGCCCTATGGGAAACCCTCATCGGCGCGGCTCGGCCGGCCCGACGGGCGTGAGCGCGATCACCGGGATGGTCCGCGACGTCTTGCGCTGGTACTCGGCGAACCCCGGATAGCGCTCGGCCTGCAGCGCATACTTCTCGTCCCGCTCGGCCCCATGCAGCTCCGTGGCATGCACGTCGACGATGTCGTCGCCGACTTCGATGCGGGCGTCCGGGTTAGCCTTGAGGTTCCAATACCACGCGGGGTTGTCGTCCGCGCCGGCCTTCGAAGCGAACACGAGGTACCGGTCGCCGTCGGCCAGATACATCATGATGTTGGTCCGCGGCTTGTCGCTGCGCGCTCCGACGGTGTGCAGGATGACCAGCGGTGCGCCGTCGAACTGGCCACCGACGCGACCGTGATTGGCGCGGAACTCGGCGATGTTGCGTTCGTTGAAATCGTTGCCCTCGCTCACGAAATGCCGGGTATCCGATTGCGCGGTCGTGAAACCTGACCCGCGTTTTGTGATGCGGAGCAAGGGAATCCGTCCGCGGGTGCGAGATCGACAGGACGACATCGGAAGGAGTGTCTTCATGCGCGTGTACCGGTTCGACGAGCTCACCGGGCTGGATGGATTGCGGATGCACGAAGAACCGGTCCCATCGCCCCAGCGAGGAGAATTGCTGCTCCGCGTCCGAGCGGTCTCGCTGAACTATCGGGACGTGGCGATTCCCCTCGGCCGGTACGTGCGCGACAGCACACCCGGGCTGGTGCCGTGCAGCGATGCCGCCGCTGAAGTCGTCGAGGTCGGCGAGGGCGTCGACGACTTCCGTCGCGGCGAGCGGGTGGTGAGTGCATTCCATTCGAGGTGGTTCGGCGGCCCGATGCCGGCGACGGCGGATTCCGACAGCTACGGCAGCGGGCAGGATGGCTGGCTGGCCGAGTACAAGGTGATATCCCGGGAGGCGGTCGTGCGCATTCCCGACTCCATACCCGACGATCAGGCCGCGACGCTGCCGTGCGCCGGGGTCACGGCCTGGAACGCGCTCGGCGGCCCCGCGCCGATTCGCGCGGGCCAAACCGTGTTGACGCTCGGGACCGGCGGCGTTTCGCTGTTCGCGCTGCAATTGGCCAAGCTGGTCGGTGGGCGTGTCGTCGCCACGACGTCGAGTCCCGAGAAGGCGCAGATGCTCAAAGCGCTGGGCGCCGACCACGTCGTCGACTACCGCCGCAATCCGAATTGGGGCGAGCAGGTGCGCGAACTGACCGGTGGCCGAGGCGCGGACCGGGTCGTGGAAGTCGGCGGCCCGGCCACCATCGAGCAGTCGTTGCGTGCCGTCGCCGAAGGTGGCGAGGTCACGCTGATCGGCTTTCTCAGCGAAGACAACCCGGGCATCGACTATTTCCTGCTCAAGGGCGCCGGCGCGACGACGCGATCGATCACCGTCGGGAGCCGGGCCGATCTGCAAGATCTTGTGCGAGCCGTCGGCGCTAGCGGGCTGGCACCGGTGATCGACGACGTCTTCGAATTCGATGAGGCGAAAGCGGCATTCGAGCGGTTACGCGACGGCAAGCACATCGGCAAGCTCGTCATCCGGATCGGCTGAGTCGGCGGGTCTGTTCGCCGCCGGCTATGTGACCCCGTTGTTCCCGGGCGGGCCGAATAGCAGCCCGCCGGCGCCGCCGGTGCCGCTGCTGCCAACGGTCGTGCCAATCCCGGCATTGCCGCCGTTGCCGCCGGTGCCGAACAGCACGGCGTTGCCGCCGTTGGCACCGTTGCCGCCGGTCGCTGCGCCTCCGCCGCCGGCGCCCCCGGCACCGCCGGTGCCCAGGAGGAGTTGGCCCGCCTGGCCGCCGGTCCCGCCCGGCCCGCCGGTCGTGCCCCCGGCTCCGCCGGTCCCGCCGGAACCGGCGTCGCCCCAAAGCAGGCCGGCGTTGCCGCCGGTCCCGCCCGCGCCGCCGGTGATGTTGCTGTATCCGCCGGTTCCGCCGGCGCCGCCGCCGTTGCCGAGGAGTACTGCGGTGCCGCCGGACCCGCCGTGGCCGCCGGCGAGGATCCCGAAGGCGCCGGCCCCGCCGTCGCCGCCGGCGCCTTGCAGCAGGCCGGCGCTACCGCCGGCCCCACCGGCTCCGCCGGTGCCTCCGATGCTGACCCCGCCGTCCCCGCCGGCGCCGCCGTCGCCGGCGAGCAGCCCGCCGTTGCCGCCGGCCCCGCCGGCCCCGCCGGTGGA
>NZ_LZKE01000091.1:0-6437 GCF_001672675.1 Mycobacterium sp. E2327 | reverse complement strand
GACGGGCGTGCTGATCAACATGAACAGCGGCAACATCGACGCCAGCCTGCAGAAGCTGCACGACGGCACGGTCGGGGAACTCAACACCGACTTCGACGCGGCCGTGGACCCCTACCGGCAGGTGGTGCAGAAGCTGCAGTCGCAGAGCGCCGGCCGCATCGAGTCGGTGGCCATCGAGACGATGCACCGCGACCTGGACACCCAGCCGGGCACCTCCCGTCCGGTAGTGACGACCAAGCTGCCGCCGTTCGCCAGCAGGATGGACTCGGTGATGCTGGTCGCGACGTCGGTGAGCGAGAACGTCGGCGCCAAACCGCAGGTGGTGCACTGGAACCTGCGGCTCGAGGTCTGCGACGTCGACGGCAAGCTGATGATCTCCGGGCTGGGTTCCATCCGATGAGGAACATCTGGCGGCTGTTGGCCTTCGACATCGCGGCCCCGCTGGCCGCGATCGCCGCGCTGTGGATGATCGGGGTCGTCCTCGGCTGGCCGCTGTGGTGGGTGTCGGCGTGCTCGGTCCTGGTGCTGCTGATCGTCGAGGGAGTGGGCGTCAACTTCTGGCTGCTGCGCCGCGATTCGGTCAGCGTCGGCACCGACGACGACGGCCCCGGGCTGCGGCTGGCCGTCGTGTTCCTGTGCGCGGCCGCCCTGTGCGCGGCGGTGGCGACCGGGTACACGCACTGGACGCGCACGGACCGCGACTTCAAGAACGACACCCGCGAGGTCGTCCAGGTCGCCTCGGGCATGGCCGAGGCGATGGCGTCGTTCACCCCGAGCGCCCCGACCAGCTCCATCGACCGGGCCGCGGCGATGATGGTGCCCGACCAGGCGGGCGCGTTCCGGGAGCAGTACCGAAAGTCCAGCGCGGACCTGGCCCAGCACAACGTGACGGCGCAGGCCGCGACGCTGTCGGCGGGGGTCGAGGCGCTGGGGCCGACGGCAGCCAGCGTCGCGGTGATCCTGCGGGTTACCCAGAACACCCCGGGGCAGCCGCCCAGTCAGGCTGCGCCCGCGCTGCGGGTGGCGTTGGCCAAGCGCGGGGACGCCTGGCTGGTGTCCAACGTGACGCCGATCAACGCCCGCTGAGGGTCAGTTGGACTCGGCCGACCGAGCGGACTTCACCTTCACGAATCGATCCGAGAGCCGGCGCATCCGGATCATCAGCGCGGAGGTGGGGCTGACGCTGCCGTCTAGGTAGGCGCCCAGGTCCTCCGCCGACACCCCGATGCGCGACGCGAATTCGTGTTCGCCCAGGCCCGAGCGGTCGATCAGCAGCCGGATGTGCCGGGCCACCTCCGCCCGCTCGTTGGCCTCCAGGTGGGTGCGGGCGCGCTCCAGCACCTCCCACAGGGCTTTGGCGATGCCGTAGGGCCGCGTCCCTTCGAGCACCTCTTCGACCTGGCGGGCGGTCCGGCCGTACGGGTCGCGCTTCAGCGCCGCGGCGATGCGCTTCCAGGTGTCGATGTCGCCGCCCTGCAGCGCCGAACGGATCGCCGACGTGGGCCAGAACTCGACGGGCTGGTCGGTGTCGGCAAGAGGGCCACCGTCCATGCGTTGCTCGCCGGCGGGCCGCTCGGGCGGCGGTGCCGGGCGCCGTTCGGATGCCAACGTCACCTCGCCTCCTCCAGCATCGCCACGGCCACCGACAGGCAGCGCTGCCTGACGTCGTCCCAGTCCGCTTTCGCGTCGGAATCCGACCATTCGTCGCTGAAATCGGAGGGATGGGGGTCCGCGAGCCGGCGGACCAACTGGGTGGCCATCCATTCCCGCCTGGGTGTTTGACAACAGTAATACCTGTCCATGCCGGCCAGCACCACCGCGGCGGTCTCCGGTTCTAAGTTGTCAACCATGTCTGCAAATTCGGCGTAGTCGCGGCTGCTGTTACGGCACATGATCAAGTAGCCCTTGAGGCGCAGCGCCTCGGCGCCGGTCGGCACGAGCAGCCGATCGCCCGTGGGCAGTTGCACGTTGGTGGTCTCCACCGGGCTGCGCCGCTCGTACTGGGGACAATCGACCGCGGAGGCGTCGGTCTCCAGCGCCTCGATCGCGACGGACAGCCGGCCGCGCCACAGCGTCACCGGATGAACCGGCCGGTCCCCGGCGATCGCGCGGGCGATCCCGTTGCGCGACGGCAGGCCGCCGACCCGCTTCTTGGCGGGCGGGTGGCCGTTGCTGCCGTTCCCGGCGGGGGTCGTCCCGACCCCCGCGCCACCGTCATCGATGTCGACCTGGTGGGGGATCTGGCCGGGGCCGAGGCCGCGGGTGTCGGCCGGGACCGAGGGCGCGGTCTTGCCGTTGCGCCCGCATCCGGTGAAGGCGAGCGGGTCGGCCACGCAGATGGCGTCGGGCGCCAGGTGCTTGAGCTTGGCGGCCGACTTGAGCACCATCCGCAGGTCGGCGCTCGGCGCGGCCAGCGCCGAGATGTCGTCGGGGATGACGACCACGTCACCGAGGTCCACCTGCGGCAGCGGCCGGTCGAAGTCGACCGACGGCAGCACGCGGCGCAGCCACCGGGGCATCCACCAGTTCCACTGGGCGAACATCGCCATCAGCGCCGGGACGAGGACCAGCCGCACCACCGTGGCGTCGACCGCGATCGCGACGGCGCACGCGACACCGATTTCGGCGACCAGCGGCATGCCGGCGAACGCGAACCCGATGAACACCGCGATCATGATCAGGGCGGCGCTGGTGATCGTGCGCGCGCTGGTGCTCACGCCGTAGGCGACGGCGTCGCGGGTGTTGCCGGAGTGCAGGAAGCGTTCCCGGATCCGGGTGAGCAGGAAGATTTCGTAGTCCATCGACAGCCCGAACGTCATCGCCAGCACCAGCGGGGGCACCGTGCTGTCGATCGAGCTGATCTGGGTGAAACCGAGGTCGCTCAACCAGCCCCACTGGAAGACAACGACCAGGCTGCCGTAGGCGGCGGCGACCGACAGCAACGTCATCAGCACGCCCTTGAGCGCCAGGAAGATCGAGTGGATCGAGATCAACAGCATCACGAACGCGATCAGCGCGACGAAGAGCAGCACCAGCGGCTCGGTCTGCGACACCCGGTCATCGAAGTCCTTGATCAGCGCGGTCGGGCCGCCCACGTCCACGCGCGCCGTTCCCGCGTCGGGAATCTTGGACAGCTGCGAACGCATCCAGCCGACGGTCTCGCGGGCCTTCATGTCCTCCGGGTCGACCGACAACACCGCCGACAGCAGGGCGCTGCCGTTGTCCTCGGCGAACTGCGGCGGCGAGACGGAAACGATGTTGGGCGCCTGCGTCATTCGCTGCCGGATCGCGCCGAGCGTCTGGCTGTGCTCCGGCGACGCCGCGCCGCCGTCGGGAAACGTGACCAGCACCCGGATCGGTCCGAGCGCGCCGGGCCCGAGCGCCTGCGCGGCCGCGCCGACACCGGCGCGGATCTCATGGGACGAGTCGAACTGGCGCAGCAGGCTGTTGCCCAGCACCATCGACGCGGTCGGCACCGCCATGACCAGGAGCACCACCGAGGCCGCCACCGCCGACGCCCACGGCCGCCGCATCACCGCTGAAATCCACCGGATCCAGAACCGGGACTGCCCGCCCTCCGGCTGGCGCGACCAGTGCAGCAGGCGCGACCTCTTGGCGGCCGCCCGGCCGAACGTCGCCAGCGCCGCCGGCGTCAGGGTGGCCGACGTCAGCATCGCCACCGCCACGGCCAGGATCGCGCCCGTGGCCATCGACTTCAGCGCCGGGGTGTTGATGATGTAGATCCCGGTCAGCGACGCGATCACGGTCATGCCGGACAACACCACCGCAAGCCCCGACGTGGCCATCGCTGCGTCGACGGCCTCGTTCTGCTGGCGCCCGGAGCGCAGTTCCTCGCGGAAACGCATCAGGATGAACAGCGAATAATCCACCGCCAGCGCGATCCCGAACATCGACACCGTCGACGTCACGAACACCGACATGGTGGTGTACGCCGACAGGAAATAGACCAGGCCCATCGTGACGACGACCGTGCAGATGCCGAGGGCGAGCGGGATCGTCGCGGCGGCCAGCGAACCGAACACCGCCAGCAGGACGACCAGAATGATCGGCAGGTTCCACTTTTCGGCGGCCGCGATGTCGTGCTTGGTGTTCGCCGCGGCGGCGGTCGACAGGGCACCCTGGCCGATCACGTAGAGCCGCACCCGGCCGTTCGCTGTCTGGCCGGACTGGTCACCCTTGATGCCGACCTTTTGGCGCAGCTGCTTGGCGAGGTCGCTGGTGCCGGCGTTGCGGGCGTCCATCCGTAGCGAGATCACGTACGGCCGGTCCGGCTGCGGGGGCCGCTGGGTGGGGTTGGGGACCTCGGTGACGCCGGGGAATTCGCCGGCGATCTGCCGCAGCTGCGCGACCGCGTCGTTGATGTCGGCGTAGCTGGCATCGGGGCGGGGGGCGGCCACCAGCGCCAGCGACGACGCCCCCTGGTCGTGGTAGAGGTCCTCGAGCTGATCGTGGACCGCCAGCGACTGGGAGCCGGCCACTTCGAAACCGCCGCCGGTGAGGTTGCCCGACTGCGTCAACGCCAAATAGACCGCCGGCACCAATGCCAGCAACCAGCCTGTGAAGACCAACCAGCGGTACTTACGCAGGCTGCGGCTGAGGCGCATCATGAACTGCTGGATTTCTTCACTCCCCGGGTTCTCACGCAATGCGTGCAGGCGAGAATACCGCAGCAGCCTGTGGATTATGTCGGCTTATCAGCATCCTGAGCTGCAACGACACGGATGTTGCCAAGACGCTGCCCAGTTGTTGTGTACCGGTGACCCAGCGGTGTGGGTCACACGAAGTAGCAGCGGCGGTGTGCGGATGGCAGGATGTCGGGTGGCCGCGCGGGGGAGCGGGGAGCCCCGTCACGAAGAGCCGTTCATGCCAACCGTTTTGCGAGGTGCCCCCACATGCCGCGCGCGTTCGCAAACTCTTAGGAGTGACCCATGACGACAGGCACCGCGACCAGGCGCCGCAGGATCCTCGCCGGGCTGCTGGCCACCACCGTGCCCGCCGCGGCCATCGCCGTCCTCGCCGGGCCGCCGGCGACCGGGGCCAACGACCCATGCGCCGCCAGTGAGATCGCGCGCACGATCGGCTCGGTCTCCAAGTCGATGGGTGACTACCTGGACTCGCATCCCGAGACCAACCAGACGATGACCTCGATGCTGCAGCAGCAGGCCGGCCCGCAGTCGCTGACCGGGCTCAAGTCCTACTTCGAGGCCAACCCGAAGGTGGCCGGCGACATGACGTCGATCGCGTCGCCGCTGACCAGCCTGTCGACGCAGTGCAAGTTGCCGATCAGCATCCCGCAGGCGATGGGCATGCTGCAGCAGGCGCAGGGCGCGGCCGGCGGCCTGCCGGGCGGGGTGCCCGCGCTGCCGGGCGGCGGCGCCCCGGGCGCCTCCCCGGTCGGTAGCGCCCCGGCCCCGCTGCTGCCCGGCGTGACGATCGGCGGCGCGCACTAGGCTCGGCCGGCCGAACGGCCGAAAAGCGTTGCCTAGCGGCCGATTTCGTGGCTGGGCTCCGGCGGCGGCAGCGGACCCTGCAGGGCGGTCTCCGTCGGATCGCTGGACGCGCCGGGGTCGCGCACGACGGCCAGCGGGCCGGTGATGGGGTCGTCGTCGTCGGACTCGCCGACGTTCTCGGTGCGGAACATGAAGAAGAACACCACCCAGCCGATGGCGGCGATGAGCAGCCAGCTGATCAGCCGGTAGAGCAGCATGGCCGAGATCGCGCTCGGCAACGACATCCCGCTGGAGACCAGCCCGGGCACCAGCACCGCCTCGACCACCAGCAGGCCGCCCGGCATCAGCGGGATCGTGCCGACCGCGCGGGCGGCGGCATACGCGACCGTCAGCCCGGCGACCGACGCGTGGTCGCCGGCGGCGTACGCCGCGAACCCGAGGCAGGCGACGTCGGCGATCCAGTTGAACATCGACCAGCTGAACGCCACGCCCAGGTCCCGACGGCCCAGGCTCACCGACTCGAGCTGCATGAGGGTCTCGCGCCACTTGTC
This sequence comes from Mycobacterium sp. E2327, assembly GCF_001672675.1. Lineage (NCBI taxonomy): Bacteria > Bacillati > Actinomycetota > Actinomycetes > Mycobacteriales > Mycobacteriaceae > Mycobacterium > Mycobacterium sp. E2327. The sequence continues at coordinate 415 of NZ_LZKE01000091.1, read as the reverse complement.
CAGGCCGGCGTCGGCCGGCCTGCCGCGAAGCGAATTGACCCACGACAGCACCCGGCTGCCGATGCCCTCGATCAGGTCCGGGCGCGACGCGACCGCCTGGGCCAACAGCAGCAACGCGACGAACCCGCCGAGCGTGAACAGCAGCGAGAACGGGTTGTTCTTGGCGCCCAGGAAGAAGGCACCGCCCAGGCCGAGCAGCGCCAGCCCCACCGCTTGCAGCACGCCCGACATCACCAGTTGCCACGACGCCACCACCGTCGAGGCGCCCCAGAGCCGCTGCTGCCGGAACAGAAACGTCGCCGACAGCACCGGCCCGCCGGGCAGCGTCGTGCTCAACGAGTTGGCGGCGTAAAACGCGGCCTCCGATCGCAGCTGCTTGACGTGCACGCCGGCCGACTTCAGCAGGGTGCGCTGG
>NZ_LZKE01000090.1:0-8521 GCF_001672675.1 Mycobacterium sp. E2327 | reverse complement strand
TTTCGTAGCCGCGCAGCAGCTCGGCGAGGGACGGCTGCGCGTGCGGCGAGGCGACCTCCGGCGGGTCGACGCCGTGCTCGAGGCCGGGGCCGCCCGACATGTACGAGATCAGCGCCGTGGACAGCAGGATCCCGTCCTGCACGGCGTCGACGCGCCGGTTGGCGAACCGCCGCTCGTCGCGCAGCCGCGTCACGTGGAATTCGATGTCCTTCGTGATGTCGCCGCCGTTGATGAAGTGCACCGAGAGCGCGCTGGGCGGCAGGTCGTCCTGAGCCAGCGTGCGGCTGCTGGCGACGAACGACTGCGCCATGAGCTGGCCGCCGAACGTGCGCATCGGGTTCTTGCTGGGATGGGAGCCGACGAACTGATTTTCGGAGATGCAGTTCAGATCGAGCAGGGCTAGCAGTTCCTCGAAATCGTTGCCAGCCGGCACGGGCACTCCTCAGCTCCTTAGACGTCGTCCTCCCCGATCCGGTGCACATGGATCAGGTTGGTCGAGCCTACTGTGCCCGGCGGCGCGCCCGCGACGATGACCACCAGGTCGCCACGCTTGTAGCGACCGAGCTCGAGCAGCGACTTGTCGACCTGGCGGATCATGCCGTCGGTCGACGTCATCATCGGGACGATGAACGTCTCGGTACCCCAGGTCATCGCGAGTTGGCTGCGCACCTCGGGCCACGCGGTGAAGGCGAGCAGCGGCAGCGGGGTGTGCAGCCGCGCCAACCGCTTCACGGTGTCACCGGATTGGGTGAACGCGACCAGCGCCTTGGCGTCCAGGCGCTCGCCGATGTCGCGGGCGGCGTAGGAGATCACTCCCCGCTTGGTGCGCGGCACGTGCGCCAACGGCGGGGCGGCGGTGGAATTCTCCTCCACCGCGCAGATGATGCGCGCCATCGTGCGGACCGCCGCCAGCGGATACTTGCCCACCGACGTCTCGCCGGACAGCATCACCGCGTCGGCGCCGTCGAGCACGGCGTTGGCGACGTCGGACGCCTCGGCGCGGGTGGGGCGCGAGCTTTCGATCATCGAGTCCAGCATCTGGGTCGCCACGATGACGGGTTTCGCGTTCTCCCTGGCGATCTGGATGGCCCGCTTCTGCACCAGCGGCACCTCTTCCAGCGGCAGCTCGACGCCCAGGTCGCCGCGGGCCACCATGATGGCGTCGAAGGCCAGCACGATGGCTTCCAGGTTGTCGACGGCCTCGGGCTTCTCCAGCTTGGCGATCACCGGTACCCGCCGCCCGATCTGATCCATCACCTCGTGCACCAGCTCGACGTCGGACGGCGAGCGCACGAACGACAGCGCGACCAGGTCGACGCCCAGGTTCAGCGCGAAGGTCAGATCCTCGATGTCCTTGTCGGACAAGGCGGGGGCGGAGACGTTCATGCCGGGTAGCGAGATGCCCTTGTTGTTGCTGACCGGGCCCCCCTCGACGACGGTGCAGACGACGTCGTCGCCGTCAATGGCGTCGACAACGAGGCCCACCTTGCCGTCGTCGATCAGGACGCGGTCACCGACCGTGGCGTCCTTGGCCAACTTCTTGTAGGTGGTCGAGACCCGGTCGTGGGTGCCTTCGCAGTCCGCGACGGTGATCCGGACCGTTTCCCCGTCGGCCCAGAACGTCGATCCCGTCGCGAAGCGCCCGAGCCTGATCTTCGGGCCCTGCAGGTCGGCGAGGACGCCGACCGCGCGGCCGGTGGTGTCCGAGGCGGCCCGCACGCGGTCATAGGCAGCCTTGTGGTCGGCGTAATCGCCGTGGCTGAAGTTCATTCGGGCGACGTCCATTCCGGCCTCCACCAGCGCCAGAATCAGCTCGTCAGAGTTGGTTGCAGGGCCAAGGGTGCAGACGATCTTCCCGCGTCTACTCACGGCGAACCAGCATAGTCGTGCGAGGCGATCGCAGCCCGAGTTAACCGACTCGACGGACTGCGGCTACCCGCTGAGGACGGTCGGCACTAACGGGAAACCCGGAAGATTGCGCAGTACCGTCCAGGCGATCGCCGCGACGACGACGGTCACCACAGCCGGGATCGGCAGGACCGACCGGCCGTTGCGGCGGCGAAGCAGGATCCATCCGGCCAGCATCGGGATACCGAACAGCAGGAAGACGTTGTCGTTGATGGTGGCCATCAGGTCACCGTGCAGCAGGTCGTGCGTCATCCGCAGGCCACCGCAGAGGGGACAGTTCCAGCCGGTGAGCCACTTGAACGGGCACAGCGGATACACCGAATTCACGTTGTGCGGGTCGACCAGGCCGACATAGCCGAGCGCGCCGGCCAGCAACACCCCGGTGCCCGCCGCGACGGCGGTGCGGTGACGGTGCGTGGTCTCCGGCACGCGCGATGAGGAATCAGGTGCCATCGCGCAGCGGGCGTCCCTGTGAGTCGGGGACATTGCCGGTCAACATCAGAATCGCGTCGATGATCGGCCAGATCAGCCCAATGCCGCAGGTGAGCCAGCCCACCAGCAGCTGTGCGACGCCGATCCCGATGTCACCGATGTAGAAGCGCCCGATCCCGCCGATGCCGAGAAGGCTGAGCAGCTGCAGCAGCCCCGCGACGGTTTTCGATTTGTCCGAAAACGGTTGCCCGGTCACCGGATGCCGGCCATAGGGCGCCGACGGGTCGTAGTAAGGGCCAGCCGCGGGATATTGCGGGTACTGCGGCGGATATCCGGGCTGATATCCCGGCTGCTGCGGCGGCGGGCCCGACGGTGTGGCGTCGTTCCACGGCTGGTCAGTCACGTTTTCAGCATGCCAGATCCGGTGCCCGCCCGCCGAAGAGTTTTGGCCGTCAGCCGCGGCGTCGGGTCCTCAGCCGGAAGCTCAGCCGCCGCCGGGTTGAACCGGTGTCTTCGGCGGGGGTTTCATCGGCGTCCGTCTCGGGCTCGGCCTGTTGCTCCTCGGCTGCGGGTTCGTCCGGCTCAGGCGACTCCGAATCATCTTGCGGCTCTTCGGCTTCGGGCTCGTCGGCCTCCGATTCCTCGGCTTCCGGTTCCTCCTCGGCTTCCGGTTCGAGCTCTTCAGCCTCGGGCTCCTCGACTTCGGCATCCGCGGCCTCGGTTGCGACGGCCTCATCCTCCGCGGCCTCCGCGGCCTCGGGCTCCGCGGATTCACTTTCGACCGCCTCCGCCACGGCGGCCTCCGCGTCCGCGACCTCTGCCTCGTCAGATTCTTCGGCCTCGGCCTCCGCGGTCTCAGCCTCCGGGGTTTCGGGCTCTTCGGCCGCGGCTTCTTCGGCTTGGACTTCGGCAGTTTCGGGCTCTTCGGTCGCGGGCTCTTCGACTTCCGGCTCCGCGACCTCGGTCTCGGCCGTTTCGGGCTCGGCTTCCGGCTCCGCGACCTCGGCCTCGGCAGTTTCGGGCTCGTCGGTCTCGACCTCTTCGGCTTCCGGCTCAGCGACTTCTGCCTCCGCGACCTCTTCCTCAGCGGTTTCGGTCTCCGCGACTTCGGCGTCGACGGTTGCCGGCTCCTCGACCGTCGGCTCGGCGGCCTCCGCTGTCACGGTCTCGGCCTCCGCGGCCTCTGCCTCGTCGGCCTCCACCGGACCCGATCGCCTCCGCGGTACCAGCCGCTTCGTCGCCTTCCCGGCGGCCAAGACTGCGGCCACCCCGGCCGCCGGCAGTACCCGCAAGCCGGTGATCGGCTCGAGTTCGGGCTCGGCTTCCGGCTCGCGCTCAGGCTTGGGTGCCGGCTTGGGCTTTGGCGCTTCCTCCGCGCCGTGATCGGTGCCGTGCAAAGTCGCCGGGTCCTCGCGGCCCTTGGGCGCCAGGATGATGTAGACGACGGCCCCGATGAACACGAAAGTTGCTGTGAAGACGTTGATCCGGATCCCGGCGATCTGCGTGGCCGTGTCGTTGCGCAGCAGCTCGACGCCGAAGCGGCCGACGCAATAGGCGGCGACGTAGAGCGCGAAGAGCCGCCCGTGCCCGAAGTTGAACCGCCGGTCGATGTAGATCAATGCGACGAAAACCAGCAGGTTCCAAAGCAATTCGTACAGGAACGTCGGTTGCACGACGAGCGCGACCTGACCCGTCGAGACGCCGTCGAGCGAGTGCGGGTCGACGTAACCGGAAGGGTCACGCCGGTAGAAGATCTCCAAACCCCACGGCAGGGTGGTGTCCCGGCCGTAGAGCTCCTGGTTGAAGTAGTTTCCCAGCCGGCCGATCGCCTGCGCCAAGATGATTCCCGGCGCTATCGCGTCGCCGAAGGCCGGCAACGGAATTCCATGACGTCGGCAGCCGATCCACGCGCCGACGGCGCCCAAGGCCACCGCACCCCAGATGCCCAGGCCGCCGTCCCAGATGCGCAGCGCCGCCATGGAACCGGCGCCACCCGGACCCCAATAGGTCCGCCAGTCGGTAGCCAGGTGATAGAGCCTGCCGCCCACCAAGCCGAACGGCACCGCCCACAGCGCGATGTCATAGATCACGCCGCGCTGCCCGCCGCGCGCCTCCCAGCGCCGGTCGCCGATCATCAGCGCCGCCACGATGCCTGCGATGATGAACAGGGCATAGGCGCGAATGGGCACCGGTCCCAGGTGCCACACGCCCTGCGGCGGGCTGGGGATGTACGCGAGCAGATGCGTCACGACGCGGCCACCCTGAGCCGCACACCGGCGGCCAGTTCGGCCGTCAGCGCGCGCAGCGCGGGCAATCCGCCGTCGCCCAGCGCCGACACCAACGCGGACCCGACGATCACCCCGTCGGCGTAGCTGCCGATCTGCGCGGCCTGCTCCCGCGAGCGGACCCCGAGGCCGACGCCGACGGGAATGTCGGACACCTCCTTGACCCGGCGCACCAATTCGGGCGCCGCCTGCGACACCGCGTCACGCGCGCCCGTCACCCCCATGGTCGAAGCGGCGTAGACGAATCCCCGCGACGCCTCGACCGTCGTGACCAACCGCTGCGGGGTCGAGGACGGCGCCACCAGGAAGATGCGATCCAACCGATGCTCCTCGGACGCCGCCAGCCACTGCCCGGCTTCGTCGGGAATCAGGTCGGGGGTGATCAGGCCATGCCCGCCCGCCGCGGCCAGGTCGCGCGCGAAGGCGTCAACCCCGTAGCGCAGCACCGGGTTCCAGTACGTCATCACCACCGCGCGCCCGCCTGCCGCGCTGATCGCCTCGACGGCGGCCAGCGTGTCGCGGACCCGCACTCCCCCGTGCAGCGCCGCCTCGGTGGCCCGGGCGATGGTGGGGCCGTCCATGCCCGGATCCGAATACGGCACGCCGACTTCGATGATGTCGCAACCGGATTCGACGAGAGCGATCATCGCTTCCCGCGAAGTGGCCACGTCGGGGTAACCGGTGGGCAGATAACCGATCAGCGCCGCGCGATTGTCCTTGCGGCAGGCATCGAAGGTCGGCCCCAGCCGGCTTGCTTGGCTCTGTTCGACGGTCACTTGTCGCCGGACCCCAACAGGCCGAACCACTTCGCGGCCGTCTCGACGTCCTTGTCGCCGCGCCCCGACAGGTTCACGACGATGACCGCACCCTTACCGAGCTCGGCACCGAGCTTCACGGCGCCGGCCACCGCGTGCGCGGATTCGATGGCCGGGATGATGCCCTCGGTGCGGCACAGCAGCCCGAACGCGTCCATCGCCTCGGCGTCGGTGATGGGCCGGTATTCGGCGCGTCCGGTTTCGCGCAGCCACGCGTGTTCGGGGCCCACGCCCGGGTAGTCCAGACCGGCTGAGATCGAATGGGATTCGATGGTCTGGCCGTCCTCGTCCTGCAACAGGTACGAGTATGACCCCTGGAATGCCCCCGGGGAACCGCCGGTGAACGTCGCCGCGTGCCGGCCGGTCTCGACGCCGTCCCCGGCCGCCTCGAACCCGATCAGCCGCACGCTCGGATCGTCGATGAAGGCGTGGAAGATGCCGATGGCGTTGGATCCGCCGCCGATGCATGCGGTGACCGCGTCGGGCAACCGGCCGGCCTGCGCCTGGATCTGAGCGCGGGCCTCCAGGCCGATGACGCGCTGAAAGTCGCGCACCATGGTCGGGAACGGGTGTGGGCCCGCCGCGGTGCCGAAGCAGTAGTAGGTGTTGTCGGCGTTGGTGACCCAGTCGCGGAACGCCTCATTGATGGCGTCCTTGAGCGTTTGCGAGCCGCTGTCGACGGAGACGACCTCGGTGCCCAGCAGCCGCATCCGCGCCACGTTGAGCGCCTGGCGCGCGGTGTCCACGGCGCCCATGTAGACCACGCAGTCCAGCCCGAGCAATGCGCACGCGGTCGCGGTGGCCACGCCGTGCTGGCCGGCCCCCGTCTCGGCGATCACCCGGGTCTTGCCCATCCTCTTGGCCAGCAGAGCCTGGCCCAGCACATTGTTGATCTTGTGAGAACCGGTGTGGTTCAAGTCTTCTCGCTTGAGGAAGATCCGCGCCGACCCGGCGTGCTCGGACAGCCGGGTGGCCTCGTAGAGCGGCGAGGGGCGGCCCGCGTAGTTGGCCTGCAGGTCGTCGAGGGTGTCCAGGAAGTCGGGGTTGACGCGTTCCTTTTCGTAGGCGGCGGTGACTTCCTCGATCACCGCCATCAGCGCCTCGGCGACGTAGCGGCCCCCGTACACGCCGAAATGACCACCCGGATCGGGGTCGTGGCGGGTGGGTTCGGCGATGGCCGCACTCGAAAGCGGAAGCTCCGGGCGGGACAGGTCTACCATCACCAATTCTCGACGCGGGGACGGCTCATCGGCGTCCTAGCGAGAGGGTTTCGGGCAGGACGGGTGGGTGCCCGCGGTGACCAGATCGGCAACCGCCGCGCGGGGGTCACCGGCTTTGACAAGACCTTCACCGACCAGCACGGCGTCGGCGCCGGCGCCGGCGTAGGCCAGCAGGTCCCCGGTGCCGCGGACGCCGGATTCGGCGATCCTGATCACGTTGCTCGGCAGCCCCGGAGCGATGCGCGCGAAGCAATCCCGGTCCACGTTCAGCGTGGTGAGATCGCGCGCGTTCACGCCGATCACGTTCGCCCCCGCCTTCAAAGCCCGGTCGGCCTCTTCCTCGGTGTGCACCTCGACGAGCGCCGTCATACCGAGCGATTCGGTGCGGTCGAGCATCGACACCAGCGCCGACTGCTCCAGCGCGGCGACGATGAGCAACAGCATGTCCGCACCGTGCGCACGCGCCTCGTGGATCTGATAGGGCTGCACCACAAAGTCTTTGCGCAGGACGGGAATTGAGACCGCGGCGCGCACCGCGTCGAGGTCGTCGAGCGAGCCGTTGAAGCGCCGTTCCTCGGTCAGGACGCTGATGATGCGGGCGCCGCCGTCTTCGTAGGCCCGGGCCAGCTTGGCCGGATCCGCAATCGGCGCTAGTGAACCCGCCGACGGGCTGGCGCGCTTGACCTCGGCGATGACGCCGATGCCGGGCTCGCGCAACGCTGCCATGACGTCCAAGGGCGGGGGCGCCGCGGCGGCGGCCGCTTTGATCTCGCTCAGGCTGACAACGGCTTCGCGCGCGGCAACGTCGGCTCGGACTCCCTCGAGGATGGAGTCAAGCACGGATGCCGGACTCATGCCTGTCGTTCCCTTCCCACTGCCATCCCACTGTCGCTCGGTTACTCAGCCGATTTCGATGACGTCAATGAAGGGTAGCGACCGTCGCCTCACGGCTCATCACCGACCCTCGCTGTCTGACCCAGCGGCCCGATCGGTCGGGTCGTGTCCCTCGTCAAGCGCATCCCAAATCATTCGCTCCGACATCTCCGGCTGCTGCTGCCCCTCCAGCATCGCCCCGGGACCGGTTTCGCGTAGCGCATTCGAACGGCGGGTCGCGGGCGCCGCGTATTTCGTTGCGCGCTCGCGCGGCAGCCCGCCGGACCGCATCAACATGACGGCCGCGATCAGCGTGCACACGGCGGCGGCCACCGCGACCCCGGCGCCGATGTACCGCCGTTCGCTTCCGACCAGGAACATCAGGGGGACATGCGCCAATTCGGCGCCGCGGGCGGCCACGTCCGGAAGCACCCACAGGCTGATCCCCAGATAGCCAACCGCCAGGCTGGCCGCGGCGAGCAGCACGGCCAGGATTCGCAGCGGCCAGCCCCGCACCGCGAGCGCCGCGACGGCGGTGGCCAGCATCAGCAGCGCCAACGGCAGCAGCGCCGTCGACCAGGAGCCGCCCGACAACGTCACCTGCTTCGGGGGGCCAAGCCCGTCGAACGAGCGGATCACCACCCACGGCAGCCGCGAGGCCACCCACAGCGCGCCCGCGGCCACCACCAGCAGCAGTTGAGCGATGACGATCGTGAGCCGGGATCGGCGGGAATCAGCCATCGCGGCCCGACGGCGGCGCCGTCAGCGTCTCGGCGGCCGCGATCGCGTTGAGCACCGCTCGCGCCTTGTTGGAGGCCTCGGTGTACTCGTAGGGGCCGTTGGAATCGGCCACTACCCCGCCGCCGGCCTGAACGTACGCGGTGCCGTCGCGCATCAGCGCGGTGCGGATGGCGATCGCGAAGTCGGCGTTGCCGGCGAAGTCGAGGTAGCCGACCACGCCGCCGTAGAGGCCGCGACGGGTCTTCTC
>NZ_LZKE01000089.1:0-20661 GCF_001672675.1 Mycobacterium sp. E2327 | reverse complement strand
AGGTGTCGTCGGCGTGCCGCAGCGCGGCGCGGGCCGCGGCCTGGGTGACCGACGACAGGTGATACGGCAGCCGCACCAGCAGCATGGCGTCGATCATCGCCGGCGTGGCGATCAGGTAACCGAGCCGGCCGCCGGCGAACGCGAACGCCTTGCTCATGGTGCGGGTGACGACGAGCTTGGTCGGATAATCCTGGACCAATGCCACCGCGCTGGGCTGCGACGAGAATTCGCCGTAGGCCTCGTCGAGGATCAGGATGCCCGGCACCACGTCGAGCAGCCGCCGCAGGTCGCCCAGCGAAACGCTTTGCCCGGACGGGTTATTCGGGCTGGCGACGAAGACGACGTCGGGTTGGCGTTCGGCGACCGCGGCGACGGCGGCGTCCACGTCGAGGCTGAAGTCGTCGGCGCGCGCCGCCTCGAGCCACTCGGTGCGGGTGCCGTCGGCGATGATCGGGTGCATCGAGTAGGACGGGACGAACCCGATCGCGCTGCGCCCCGGCCCGCCGAACGCCTGCAGCAGCTGTTGCAGGATCTCGTTGGAACCGTTGGCGGCCCAGAGGTTTTCGACGTCGAGCGGGGTCCCGGTCTGGGCGGTGAGGTAGGCGGCCAGGTCGCGGCGCAGGGCCACCGCGTCGCGGTCGGGGTAGCGGTGCAGGTCGACCGCGGCCTCGCGCACCGACCGCACCACGTCGTCGACCAGCGCCTTGGTGGGCGGGTGCGGGTTCTCGTTGGTGTTCAGGCGCACCGGAACCGCCAATTGCGGTGCCCCGTAAGGCGATTTGCCGCGCAGGTCGTCGCGCAGCGGCAGGTCGTCCAGCGTAGGGTTTTTGCGTTCGGTCATCGTTCGAACCTCCGCCGGACCGCCTCGCCGTGCGACGGCAGGTCCTCGGCCTCGGCCAGCGCGACCACATGTCCGGAGACGTCCTTCAGCGCCGCCTCGGTGTAGTCGACGACGTGGATGCCGCGCAGGAACGTCTGCACCGACAGGCCGCTGGAGTGGCGGGCGCTGCCGCCGGTCGGCAGCACGTGGTTGGACCCGGCGCAGTAGTCGCCGAGACTCACCGGGGCGTACGGGCCGACGAAAATGGCTCCGGCCGAACGGATCCGGCCCGCGACCGCTGCCGCGTCGGCCGTCTGGATCTCCAGGTGTTCGGCGGCGTAGGCGTTGACCACCTCGACGCCGGCGTCCAGGTCGTCGACCAGGATGATCGCGGACTGGGGGCCGCTTAGCGCCGCCGTCACCCGTTCGCGGTGCACTGTCGTTTGCAGCTGGGCGGCCAGCTCGGTGTCGGTGGCGGCGGCCAGGCTTTCGCTGGGGGTCACCAGCACGCTGCCCGCCATCTCGTCGTGCTCGGCCTGGCTGATCAGGTCGGCGGCCACGTGCGCGGGGTCGGCGGTGTGGTCGGCGAGGATGGCGATCTCGGTCGGCCCCGCCTCGGCGTCGATGCCGACCCGGGAGCGGCACAGCCGCTTGGCGGCGGTTACGTAGATGTTGCCGGGGCCGGTGATCATGTCGACCGGCTCGAGCTCTCGACCGTCGGTGTCGGTGCCGCCGTAGGCCAGCAGCGCGACGGCCTGGGCGCCGCCGACAGCCCATACCTCGTCGACGCCGAGCAGCCGGGCCGCGGCCAGGATCGTCGGGTGGGGCAATCCGTCAAAGGCCGCCTGCGGCGGGCTGGCCACCACCAGCGAGCCGACTCCGGCGGCCTGCGCCGGAACCACGTTCATCACCACGCTGGACGGGTACACGGCGTTGCCGCCGGGCACGTACAGGCCGACCCGCTCGACGGGGACCCACCGCTCGGTGACCGTCGCGCCGGGGCCGAGCGTGGTGGTGACGTCGGCGCGGCGCTGGTCGGCGTGCACGGCGCGGGTACGTTCGATCATCACCCGCAGCGCCTCGGCTACCGCGGGGGCCAGATCGGCCAGCGCCTGGTCGAGCGCCGCGGCGGGCACCCGGACGGCCGGCGGCCGCACCCCGTCGAACGCCTCGCCGTATTCCAGCGCCGCCTCGGCCCCGCCCTCCGCGACCGCCTCCACGATCGGCCGCACCGTGGGCAGCACGCTGTCCACGTCGGCGCCGCCGCGCGGCAGCGCCGCCCGCAGCCGGGCGGCCGTCAGCTGCGCGCCGCGCAGGTCAATGCGGGCGATCGGCGACGGTTGGGTGGGGGTCACGTTCTCCATTGTCCCTGATGGGAGCAACCGCATTTGCTCTCGGGGTTCGGGACCGCGCGAATCGGCGTTCAGCTGCCGAACGCGTTGCTTCCCATGACCAGTGCCGCGGTCCCGCCGTACAGATATCCCACCTCGACCGCCTCGGTGACCTCGGGTTCGGTGGCGCCCGCCGCCCGGGCGTTGTCGGCCAGCATCCGGACACCATCCGGGTGCGCAGCGATGGCATCAGTGACCATGCCGATGAGCAGCTTGTATTTGGCGGGGATCGCGCCGTCCTTCAGGATGCGCTCACGCATGGCCAGGTAGGAGTCGGCGAACTGGGGATCCCGACGCTCGATCACCGACAGCCACGGCGGCTGGGGAATGCCGGCCTGCGGCGGGGTGTCCCCCGCGGGCGCGCCGGGCTGGATGCAGCCACCCGCCGCTGCCGGGGCACCGCCAGCGTCGCCGCACTCATCGGCCCGGACCGGAGAGGCGGTCTGAATCAGCAAGGCTGCGCCGACCATCATGGCCGCCGCCCACAGGATCAGGTAACTCCGCAGCGTCCGCGCCCGCGGGGCGTCGGCGCCAACGGATCGTCGGATCTCGACCGCCTCGGCGATCTCTGCTTCCGAGGCGCCGGCCGCGCGGGCGTCGGCGGCGAATGCCCTGAGGTCGTCGGTACGCGCGGCGGCCATGGCCATAAGAAATCTGTACTTTGCCGGGATAACGCCTACTTTCGGCATGGACTCGCACGCGTTGGTCATAGGCAAACCGTACGCCCGCAACCTCACCGACGGCAAAACGAAATCCCTTGTGCGGCTTGACTTATTGCGACGCGGCCACGACGAACCGTCATCACGCAAGCGGCATTCGCGTGCCGCCCGGTACAGTGCCGGTGAAAGGCCGGGTAAGACCGGTCAGGCCCGCAGAGTTGCTCAAGGAGCCGTCATGTCCACAAAGAATCACCCGAACAACGCCCCCGGCGTCCCGATGGTGTTCCCGGTCTGGTTCGAGCGCTTTCAGATCAAGTACTTCAACCCGGCGGTGAAGCCGATCGCGCGTTTTCTGCCCGGGACCGCGACCATCAAGCACCGCGGCCGCACCTCGGGCAAGCAGTACGAGACCATCATCACCCCGTACCGGAAGGGCAACCTGCTCGCGATCGCGCTGGCCCACGGCAAGACGAACTGGGCCAAGAACGTGCTGGCCGCCGGCGAGGCCGACGTCGAGTACAGCCGCAATCGCGTGGTGCACATCACCAACCCGCGGATCCTGCCCGCCGGTTCCGACGGCGAGGGCCTGCCGCGGATGGTCCGCGCGCAGCTGGGCCGGGTCGGGGTGTTCGTCGCCGACATCGCCTGACGCTTCCCGGCGTTGTGAGTGAACTGACGGCTTTTCGCGTGTACTGGCGGCGGGATTTCGGCGACTTTCCCGCCCTACATTCACCCGCAAAGCCATAGGTTCACACGCAACGCCCTAGGCCCGCGTGAAGACCGTCTTACCCGTCATCGCCGGCCAGGCCGCCGGGGCGTCTTCCCAGGCAACAACGCGGTCGACGGCCGGCGACAGGTCCAGGCCACCGGCGAGCAGTTCGAGCACGCGCGGAATGACCGTGCGCGCGCTGACCCGTCCGGTGACGAACCGCACGCCCCGGGTGTACATCGGCAACAGCGGCATCTCGACCTTGTATTCGGGGTAGATCCCCGTGTCGGTGCACACGCCGTCCGGCCAGGTCGCGCGCAGCGTCGCCGAAAGCGTCGCGGCGTCGCCGGTCGTGTGCACGGTGACCGGGTAAGAGCCCCAAGACTTGTCGGGTTTGGCGACGTCGTGGACCGCCGCGCCGAGCTTCTCGGCGGCGGCCAGCCGCTGCGGGTCGGTGTCGACGTAGTCGACGTGAGCGCCCAACGCCACGCCGAAGGCGGCCGCATACAACCCGATCGACAGTCGCCCGAGCACCAGGACGCGGCGATCGGCCGGATCGAGCGCGCTCAGCTCGTCGGCGAACGGCCCGACGGTGCGCCAGCCGTCGGGAATGTTGTCCGACAGGGACGCGATGGAGACGGGGTCAACCGGGTCGGGAAACGGGATCAGCATCGCGTCGGCGTAGGGCACCAGCACCAGATCCGACATGAACCCGCCGCCGTCCAGCCCGGCGATCGGCGCCATTCCATACATCGCCATCAGTGGCCCCGAGCCACACGAGCCCGTCACGCCGCGACGGCATTCGCGGCACGTCCCGCAGCTGATCTGGAAAGGCACCACGACCTGGTCGCCCACCCGAACACCTTTGACGTCGTCACCGACCGCCACCACCTGGGCCAACCCCTCGTGGCCGACCGCGTACGCCGGCGGCAACGGCAGCCTGCCTTGGCAGACCGCGACGTCGAGGTCGCAACACGCCACCGCCAGCGGCCGGACCAGCGCCTGCTCGGGCGCGGCGAGCTGCGGTTCGGGCACCTCGCGCCACGCGTATCGCCCGGTCTCTTCGTAGGTCAGCTGCCTCATGTCTGCATTCTTGAGTGATTATTCAAGTAAAGTCAATAGCATGCCGAGACCGGATCGGAGCCGCCCCGCGCTGATCGACAAGGCCGCCATCCTGTTTCGCCGCCAGGGCTACGCGGCGACCGGGCTCAACCAGATCCTTGACGAGGCCGGCGTCAAGCCCGGCTCGTTGTATCACCACTTTCCGCAGGGCAAGCAACAGTTGGCGGCGGCGGTCGTCGAGACGGAGGGAAGCGGCATCGAGCAACTGCTGCGCCGGTTGCTGGCGACGGGCCGGCCGGTGGCCGACATCGTCGATCGGTGGATCGACCTGCTGGCCGCGGGCTTGGCGGGCGACCGGCGCGACGGCTGCCCCATCGAACCGATCGCCACCGAGTCGGTGCACGCGAGCCCGCTGGTGCGCGAGGCCTCGGCGCGCGCCTTCGCGGGGTGGTGCGCGGCCGTCGAGGAGCGGCTGCGCTCCGACGGGTGGGGTGCGGCGGAGGCGAACCAGGTTGGGCTGGCGGTGATCTCGTTGATCGAAGGGGCGCTGATCCTGTCCCGGACTTCCGGTGACGCGGGCGCGCTCGACGCGGCCAAGCCCGCCGCGCGCACGCTACTGCGCGGCTAGCTCGCCTTCGAGGCTGGCCTTGATCGCCTGGGCGGCCTGCTCCATCGCGGCGTGCAGCCGACCCGCCAACTCGTCCGGCAGAACATCCCTGGTCCAGATGAAGCGGCACCGTCGCGCGCCGTCGGGCACGATCTGCATCGCGGTGTTGTCGTGTTCGGGTCGCGCGGTGTCGCCGATGAGGGAGTAGACGATGCGGCGCGCGGATTCGTCTCGCGCGACGAGCCGTTCCCGGGCGACATTGCCGTTCGCGAACGTCACCACGCGAACGTCGCCGTCGGCGTGCGCCGACGCCACGTAACCGCGCGCCATGCCAACCGGGCCGTCGGCCCAGTCCCCGATCACTTGCCAAACGCGGTCGGCGTCGACGTCGATTTGGAACTCGGTGCGTATTGATGCCATGAAGCGAGCTTCGCGCCCGGATGCCGCGCGGTCTTGAACATCCTTGCGGCCGGCTGTCACCCTGCGGCGCTAGCCTGGCGGCGTGCTGTCGATGGTCACCCTCGCCGCCCGGCCCCACTTCAGCCTGCAGGCCTGGACATGCCGTCCCGACGGCTCGAGCTGGTCGGCGATTGAGCGCCCGATCGACGGACGGCTGGTCTTGGTCAGGTCCGGCCGGTTTCAGCGGCGAGGCTCAGACGGGCCGGTCAATCTCGATCCGACGGTCGGCTACGTCGGCGGGCCTGGCGAGGAAGACCAATTCGCCCATCCCCACGGCGGTGACGTATGCACCTCGGTGCGGCTGAGCGCGGCGTCGTGGCGGCGGCTGGTCGGCGATCCCGGTCGACTGCGACGCTCGACCTTCTACGTCGACGCTCGGCTGGAGCTCGCGCACCGGCGGCTGTTGGCCGGCGCCGATATCGACTACCAGCTCGCCGAGAATGTCGTCGCGCTCATAGCCAGGGCGGTACGAGCGGTAACCGACCGACACACGCCGCTGGCGGATCGGCCGGGTCCCGCGGACGCACTTCTTGTGCGGCGGGCGCGCGCGGCCATCCACGACGACGACCCGGCGGCGCGCGGTCTGTTCCCACTGGCGGAGCTGCTGGGCACGTCGCCATACCGGTTGAGTAGGGCGTTCCCGCGCGAGCTGGGCGTATCGCTCACTCGGTATCGCAACCGCGTCCGGGTGAGCCGGGCGCTCGACCGGCTCGAGCGCGACGAGTCGACGCTGGCCACCGTCGCCGCTGAACTCGGATTTGCCGACCAGGCGCACTTCACCCGCGTTGTTCGCCAACATCTGGCCCAGACCCCCGCGGCGCTGCGCCGCGAGCTGTCTCCGAATTGAGTGTGCGCTCACGGCTTTCGGTGTGAGTTCGCGGCGGGATTTCGGCGATTTTCCGCCTGGGATGGACATGCAATCGGAAGGCCTGCATGTCCAAGTCGATAAGGACGCTCGCAGGCCCTCAGTTGACCCGGGACGCCGACACGACGCGGTCTCGCAAGCCGAGAACCGATGATCGCCATGCCCCGGACGGACCAAGGACTTAGGGCCCTACGCCCACGCGCCGCTGCAGCGCAACAATTGCAGCTGCACATCAATCAGCCTCAGGCAGAAGGGATCTTGCAATGGCTGACAACGATCTGACCGCACGGTTCGACAAAATCTCCGTCGCCGCCAGGAACGCGAGCGAGCAAATCCGCGCCGCCGCACAGCAGGGCCGCGAACAAGTCCAGGCGGATGTGGCCCACGCGCGTGACCGAGCGTCCCAGGCGGCCGACCACCTGCAGGACCGGGCCGAGGCCGCGCACGACGAGGCATCGAAGCACTGGCAGGAGCTGGCCCAAAAGTGGAAGCACCACGTCGACAAGATTCGCCATGACCTCGCCGAGAAGAAGGCCGCGCACGACGCCAAAGAGATGGACGCCTACGCCAACATGTCCATCGGCTACGCGCTCGACGCCATCGATTTCGCCGAGGCCGCGGTCTACGAAGCGGAATACGCAGTGCTCGACGCGCTCTCGGCCCGTTCGGCGGCCGACGCCATGGCCACCTGAGGGCGACGCGCGGAAGGCCTACATGTCCAGGCCGATGTCGAGCACGCGCACCGAGTGGGTCAGCGCGCCGACGGCCAGGTAGTCCACGCCGGTCGCGGCGTAGGTCGCCGCGTTCTCCAGGCTGAGGCCGCCGGACGATTCGAGCTGCACGGCGGGCGCCCGGGCGTCGCGGCGCTGCACGGCGGTCTGCGTCTGCCACACCGGGAAGTTGTCCAGCAGGATCAGCTCGGGCTTTTCGGGCAGCACCTCGTCGAGCTGCTCGAGCGAATCCACCTCGACCTCGCAGGGCAGGTCGGGGGCCGCTTCGCGTACCGCGCGCAGCGCCTCGACCACCGATCCGGCGGCGGCGACGTGGTTGTCCTTGATCAGGGCCGCGTCGCCGAGCCCGAGGCGGTGGTTGACGCCGCCGCCGACGCGAACCGCGTATTTCTGCAGCGCCCGCAGGCCGGGCAGGGTCTTGCGGGTGTCGCGGATTTTGGCCTTGGTGCCGTGCACCGCGTCGACCCAGGCCGCGGTGGCGGTGGCGATTCCGGACAGGTGGCAGATCAGGTTCAGCGCGGTCCGCTCCGCGGTCAGCAGGCCGCGGGTCGGCGCCTGGACCGTCAGCAGCGGCTCGCCCGGCCACAGCCGGGCGCCGTCGTCGACGCGATCGAGCACCTGATAGCCGCCGGCGCCGAGCACCTCGTCCAGCACGAGCAACGCGACGTCCACCCCGGCGATCACGCCCGGCTCGCGGGGCACCATCGAGGCGGTCGTCACCGCGCCGGCCGGGACCGTGGCCTGCGTGGTGACGTCGGGCCCGTAGCGCAGATCCTCCTGCAGAGCGCGCCGGATCAGGTCCCGGGCGGTGTCGAGTTCGCCGTCGGACAGCATCGTCACCCCACCGCCGCCAGCGCCTCCACCAGCACCGAGTTCTGGTCGTCGGCCAGCCGGAGCACGCTGCTGCGGGCGTGTTCGGGCGCCGCGTCCGGGTACTCCGCGCGGTGGTGGCACCCGCGGCTTTCGTTGCGCGCCAGGGCGCCCGCGGTCACCGCCCGGGCAGCCAGCGTCAAGGCGATGTCCTCGAAGTCGCGTCGGCCGGTGATGTCGCGGATGGGCGCCCCGGATAGCTTGTCGGACAACCGGTTCAGCCCGGCGGCGTCGCGCACCACCGAGGCGTCGCGGCTCATGGCCCGGTGCAGGTCGCCGCGCGGTGCGGCGGTGTGGGCGACGAGTTCGGGCGCGAGCGCGCGGGTCCGCCCGGCCGCCGAGGCGTGCGCGGCGGCGGCCCTGCCGGCGCGACCGCCGACCACCAGCCCCTCGAGCAAGCTGTTGGACGCCAAGCGGTTTGCGCCGTGCATGCCGGTGCGGGCCACCTCGCCGGCGGCGAACAGCCCGGGCAACTCGGTCTGCCCGTGCACGTCGGTGACGACGCCGCCGCAGCTGTAGTGCGCGCCGGGGACGACCGGAATGGGTTGGCGGACGGGGTCGATCCCGGCCTCCCGGCACGCGGCGGTGACGGTCGGGAAACGCGCCTCGAAGCCCGCGATGCCGCGCGCGTCGAGGAAGACGCACGGGTCGCCGGTCTCCCGCAGCCGCGCGTCGATGGCCGCCGCGACGACGTCGCGTGGGGCCAGGTCGCCCATCGGGTGAACGCCGGCGGTGACCGAATTACCTTGGGAATCAAGCAGTATCGCACCCTCGCCGCGGATCGCCTCGGTGACCAATGGGCGCCGCCCGCCGCCCGTGCCGAAAAGCATCGTCGGGTGGAATTGGATGAACTCGAGATCGCTGACCGGCACCCCGGCCCACAGCGCCAGCGCGATGCCGTCGCCGGTGGAGCCGTGGGGATTGGTGGTCGCCCCGTACAGGTGACCGAGCCCGCCGGACGCCAGGATCACCGAGGGCGCACTGATGACGCCGTAGCCGTCCGGGTTGTGCGCCCACACGCCGGTCACCGCGGCCCCGTCGTGCAGCACCCGCAGGGCAACGTGGCCGGTGCGGATGTCGAGCGTGGCCGCGGCGTGGTCGAGTGCGCGCTGGACCTCGGCGCCGGTGGCGTCGCCGCCGGCGTGCACGATGCGCCGCCGCGAGTGGCCGCCCTCGCGCGTCACGTCCCAGCGGCCGGGCACGGCCTCGTCGAATCGTGCTCCGTCACCGACCAATTCGGACACGGCGCGGTAGCCGTCGGCGACGATCGAGCAGACGGCGTCGGGGTCGCACAGGCCGGCGCCGGCGGCCAGGGTGTCGGCGACGTGGGCCTCGACCGAGTCGTCGTTGCCTGGCAACACCACCGCGATGCCGCCCTGCGCGTAATGCGTCGCGGTCACACCGCGCGCCTCGTCCGCCTTGGACAGCACCACGACGCTGCGGCCGGCGCGATGGGCGGCGAGCGCGGCGGCCAAACCCGCCACGCCGGTACCGATTACGACGACGTCGGCGGAATGGGTCCAATCCGGACGGGCGATCATTCGCCGCCGCCCGGCTGCCCGATCTGGATCATTCGCTGCACGCTGCGCCGGCCCGCCGCGGCGATCTCGGGGTCGACGTGGACTTCGTCGGCCCCCTCGACCAGGCAGCGCAGCAGCGCGGCCGGGGTGATCATCTTCATGTACTTGCAGGAGGCCCGGTCGTTGACGGCGCGGAAGTCGACTTGCGGTGCGGCGCGGCGCAATTGGTGCAACATGCCGACCTCGGTGGCGACCAGGACCTTGCGGGCGTTCGTCTCGTGGGCGGCCTCGAGCATGCCGCCGGTGGACAGGATCTTCACCCGCTCCGCCGGGAACGCGCCCTCGCCGGCGAGATACAAAGCCGAAGTGGCGCAGCCGCATTCAGGGTGCACATACAGTTCGGCGTCGGGGTTCGCGCGCGCCTGCTCGGAGAGCTCGTCGCCGTTGATGCCGGCGTGCACGTGACATTCCCCGGCCCACACGTGCAGGTTCTTACGCCCCGTCACGCGCCGGACGTGGGCGCCGAGGAATTGGTCCGGGCAGAACAGCACCTCGCGGTCGGGGTCGATGGACTCGACGACGTCGACCGCGTTGGACGACGTGCAGCAGATGTCGGTCAGCGCCTTCACCGCGGCGGTGGTGTTGACATAGGAGACGACGACGGCGCCGGGGTGCTCATCCTTCCAGGCGCGCAGCTCGTCGGGGGTGATGGAATCGGCCAGCGAGCAGCCGGCCCGCTGGTCCGGTATGAGCACGGTCTTGTCCGGGCTGAGGATCTTGGCGGTCTCGGCCATGAAGTGCACCCCGCAGAACACGATGGTGTCCTCGGGCGCGTCGGCGGCGATCCGCGACAGCGCCAGCGAATCGCCCACGTGGTCGGCGACGTCCTGGATGGCGGGCAGCTGGTAGTTGTGCGCGAGCAGCGTGGCGCCGCGCAGCGTGGCCAGCCGGCGAACCTCGGCGGCCCACTGCTCGTCTCCGTCCAGGCCGGTGTAGCCGGCGGGGGTGTCGGTGATGCGGGCACTCAGGTCGTCCGCGAGGGTGTCCATGCCAATCGAAACCGTCACAGCGGTTCCTTTCGTCCCGGGAGGTTTTCGACTTACAATCGAAAACATGGGCCATACTAGCACTGAACACGAGGTGCTTGCCGTCGTGTTCCAGGTTCGTCAGGTAACGGCGGCCCCCCGTAGACAGAAACCCCAGTTGAACGTCCTGTTATGGCAACGCGCCAGGGAACCGCAGAAGGGCGCCTGGTCGCTGCCGGGCGGCCGGCTGCGCACGGACGAGGACATGACCACCTCGGTTCGCCGCCAGCTGGCCGAGAAGGTCGACCTGCGAGAGCTGGCTCACTTGGAGCAGCTCGCTGTGTTTTCCGACCCACACCGGGTCCCCGGTGCCCGGGTGATCGCCTCGACGTTCCTGGGCCTGGTGCCCTCCCCCGCCACCCCGGAACTGCCCCCGGACACCCGGTGGCATCCGGTGGATTCGCTGCCGCCCATGGCGTTCGACCACGCCCCGATGGTCGCCCACGCCCAAACCAGGCTGGCCGCCAAGATGTCCTACACCAACATCGGATTCGCCTTGGCCCCAAGGGAATTCGCGCTGTCTACGCTGCGGGACATCTACGGCGCCGCGCTCGGCTACCAGGTCGACGCGACGAACCTGCAGCGCGTGCTGGTCCGGCGTGGGGTCATCAGCCAGACCGGCACCATCGCCCAGTCCGGTCGCAGCGGCGGACGGCCGGCGGCGCTTTATCACTTCACCGACTCCCAGCTGCGGGTCACCGACGAATTCGCCGCGTTCCGGCCGCCCGGCGTTTAACACGCCCCGCCCGCCGCGACACGCCGGTACATTGGGCAGAACACCTTTCGCCCGTGAGCTGGGGGGACACAAGAACTGGCTCACAATGCGGCGATTACGTTTTGGTCACCGTCCGTTCATGCGCGAGAATGCCGGATGGCCAAGGAGGGATCTGCGAATGGTTGAGCTCGGCAATCTCGCGGGGACGCGTGGCGCTCAATGGATCGGACGGCCGCACCATGAAGAACTGCAGCGCAAGGTCCGCCCGCTGCTGCCGTCGGACGACCCGTTTTACCAGCCGCCGCCCGGCTACCAGCACGCCGAGCCCGGGACGGTGCTGCGCTCGCGCGACGTCGAGCTGGCGTTTTTGGGTCTGGTGCCCCAGCCCGTCAAGGCCGTCCAACTGCTGTACCGCACCATGGACATGAATGGCCAGCCCGAGGCGACGGCGACCACCGTGATCGTCCCGGCGCAGCTGGCTCCGGGGCAGAGCTGCCCGGTGTTGTCGTACCAGTGCGCGATCGACGCGATGACGTCGCGTTGCTTTCCGTCCTACGCGCTGAGGCGCCGGGCCAAGGCCCTCGGGTCGCTTAGCCAATTCGAGTTCTTGCTGATCACCGCAGCCGTCGCCGAGGGATGGGCCGTGTCGGTGCCCGACCACGAGGGCATCCACGGTTCGTGGGGCGCGCCGTACGAGCCCGGTTACCGCGTGCTGGACGGCATCCGCGCCGCGCTGAGCTCGGAGCGGCTCGGGCTGTCTCCGTCGGCGCCGATCGGGCTGTGGGGCTACTCCGGCGGTGGCCTGGCCAGCGCGTGGGCCGCGGAAATGTGCGGCGATTACGCACCCGAACTGGACATCGTCGGCGCGGTGCTGGGCTCGCCCGTCGGCGACCTCGGCCACACGTTTCGCCGGCTCAACGGGAGCTTTCTCGCCGGCCTGCCCGCGCTGGTGGTGGCGGCGCTGGCCAAGATCTACCCCGACCTGGACCGGATCATCAAGGAGCACACCAACGAGGAGGGACGCGCCCTGCTCGACTCGCTGCACAACATGACGACCGTGGAGGCCGTCCTGCGGATGGCCGGCAAGAACATGGGCGACTACCTCGACGAGCCGCTCGAAGACATCCTGTCGACCCCCGAGGTCACCTACGTCTTCGACAGCATCAAGCTGGGCGCGGCGGTGCCGACGCCGCCGGTGCTGATCGTGCAGGCGGTGCACGACTACCTGATCGACGTGCACGACATCGACGAGCTCGCCGACGCCTATTCGGCCGGCGGCGCCCGGGTCACCTACCACCGGGACGCGTTCAACGAACACATCTGCCTGCACCCGCTGTCCGCGCCGATGACGCTGCGCTGGCTCACCGACCGGTTCGCCGGCCGGCCGCTGACCGAGCACCTGATCCGGACCACGTGGCCGACGATGTTCAACCCGATGACCTACGTCGGCATGGCGCGGCTGGTCAAGATCGCGGCCAAGGTCATCACCGGCCGCAAGATCCCGCACCGCCCGCTCTAAGCCGCGCTTTGCGCGTGAAGCCACGGCG
The DNA here is from genome assembly GCF_001672675.1 of Mycobacterium sp. E2327. NCBI lineage: Bacteria > Bacillati > Actinomycetota > Actinomycetes > Mycobacteriales > Mycobacteriaceae > Mycobacterium > Mycobacterium sp. E2327. The sequence continues at coordinate 7,621 of NZ_LZKE01000089.1, read as the reverse complement.
GGAAAATCGCCCAGATCTCGCCGTGGGTGCACACCGAAAGCCGTGAGTTCACATTCGACGCGGCCGCTTGGCCCACGCTGCGATGCCTACGAGACGGCGGCCTCCGGGGCTTCGGGCTCCATCGGCAGTGCGCCGGAAGGCCGACCGGCCACCGGACGAGCACCCAGGTCGTCGCGGGCGTCGGCCGCAGCGAGAAGCGCGCACACCAGCGCGGCGATCCCCGCGGGCCACGCCAGCGTCACCGCCACCTGCGGCAGGTGGAGGGCGAAGAACACCGGCGGCGCCTGGGTGACATAGGCGACCGGCGGGGTGCCCGAGACCGCGACCGCGTCGAAGTTCAGCGCACCGTAGCGCAGCCGAACCAGCAGCGCGCCCGTCCCCGCAGCCACCGCGGCGGCGACGACCATGCCGAGCGACAGCCCCAGGACCATCGCGGGCCCGCGGTGCTCGCGCCGCTGCCACACCAGCACCGCGCCCACCACCGACAGCGCCGTCAACAGGCCCAGCAGCATGGCCGGCGCGATGAAGAAGTGCTCGGACTCGGTGCCCAGGTAGTCGTGAACCCGCTCACCGGCCCGCGTGATCGCCACGACGGCGCGAATCGGCGGCGCGATCCAGGCCCACAGCCCGCCGATCGCGACACCGGTCGCGGCCACCCCCAGCGCCGCGACGAGGACCGCGCGCGCCCGCGCCTTACGGGGAACGCCGGCGGGGTCGAACGACGCCGACTCGGCGTGCTCGGTCACCGCTTTGCCTCCATGTCCGCAGAGTCGACCTCGCCGTGCCGCGAGCACCGCGCCCGCCAGCCGTCGGGCCGCACCTGGACCACCATGCGGCGTCCGCATTGGGCGCAGAACCGGGGCGGCTCGAGACCCAGCTGGGCGGCCGTCGGCACGGCCGACCCACCCCGTTCCCCGGTGTAGACGTTGTAGACGCCGGCGCCGACCGGGGCGCCCAATTCCCGAACCACGGTCTTAAGTCTCTTACAGGCTGGCGTTGAGCGCCTTGATCGGCATCTGCAGATCCTGCAGCAGTTCCAGGTCCGCCTCGGCGGGGCGCCCGAGCGTGGTCAGGTAGTTCCCGACGATCACCGCGTTGATGCCGCCCAGGATGCCCTGCTTGGCGCCGAGGTCGCCCAGCGTGATCTCGCGGCCGCCGGCAAAGCGCAGCATCGTGCGCGGCAACGCCAGCCGGAAGGCGGCGACCGACTTCAACGCCTCGCTCACGGGCAGTACCTCCAGGTCGCCGAACGGTGTGCCCGGCCGCGGGTTCAGGAAGTTCAGCGGCACCTCGTCGGGCCCGAGCTCGGCCAGGTCGGCCGCGAACTCCGCGCGCTGCTCCAGGGTTTCGCCCATGCCGAGGATGCCGCCGCAGCACACCTCCATGCCGGCGTCGCGCACCATCGACAGCGTCTCCCAGCGCTCTTCCCAGGTGTGGGTCGTCACGACATTGGGGAAGAACGAGCGGGCCGTCTCCAGGTTGTGGTTGTAGCGGTGCACGCCCATCGCCGAGAGCTGCTCCACCTGTTCGGCGCTCAGCATCCCCAGCGAGCAGGCGATGTTGATCTCGACCTCGTCGCGGATCGCCTCGATGCCGGCCGCGACCTGCGCCATCAACCGCTCGTCGGGGCCGCGGACCGCGGCCACGATGCAGAACTCGGTGGCGCCCGACTTTGCCGTCTGCTTGGCCGCCTCGACCAGGCTGGGTATGTCGAGCCGCGCGCTGCGGACCGGCGACGAGAACAGCCCGGACTGGGAGCAGAAGTGGCAATCCTCCGGGCACCCGCCGGTCTTGAGGCTGATGATGCCCTCGACCTCGACCTCGGGCCCGCACCAGCGCATGCGCACCTCGTGGGCCAGCGCCAGCAGCTCCTCGAGCCGGTCGTCGGGCAGCTGCAGCACCCGCAGCACCTGGTCGCGGGTCAGGCCCTCGCCGCCGTCGAGCACCTGCCGGCGGGCCACCGCGAGGATGTCGTCGTTCGAGTCGTCGGCGTCGGTCGTCGGCCGAGTTGCCGCTTGAGTCACCAGGTACTCCCCTGCATCTTTTTGCGTGCGCGCGCACCCGCACCTGCCATTCGTGATGGCAGCCTGAACAAATCGGTTCAAAGTAGGGTAACGGCTCCGAAGATTGGGGCAGACGGGGTATGTCTGCACCATGACCGTTTGGGAGGCTCAGCCGCACGTCGAGTACCTGGCCCACCACATGCTGCTGCTGGCGATCCCCGCCTTCCTGCCGGCGATCGTGGTGGTCGGCGTCATCCTGTACGTCGCGCTGAGAGACCGTCGCAACGGCGGCGACGCGGGGGCGAGCCAGCAAAGCGACGCCGCCGACAAAAAGCGTGATTGACGGGCCCTCGATCGGGGCATTCCGGTTCCTGCGAGCTGCATCACAGCTCGCCAGGCCGGGGTGCAGGAGGGTTTGACGATGAAATCGGCGGAACTCACTTTTGTGGCCGAGGCGCCGGCGCGCGGCGCCGGCCTCAACCAGGTGATCGGGTTGTCGATCGCCGCCGTGGTGATCGGCGCGGCGATGCTGTGGATCGGTTATGCGCACCGCACCCACCGCATCGAGTGGTTGACCCGCATCGCCGACAAGATGGGCGAAAAGTTCCACCGCCCCAACTGGGTCGCCCTACCGGTCCTGATCTTCACCACGTTCATCATCTGCGCCCTGTTCGGGTTCATCTGGGACGTCAGCTGGCACATCGGCAACGGCCGCGACCCCGGCCCGCTGGCGAACCCGGCGCACTACTTCATCATCATCGGCCTGTTCGGGATCTTCGTTGCGGGCATGTTGGCGATCGTGCTGCCCTTCGACAGGCCCGGCCCGGCGGCGGTGCGCATCACCCGTAACTGGTACGCCCCGGTCGGCGGGATTCTGATGTCGGGCTGCGGGTTGTACGCGATGATCGGGTTCCCGCTCGACGACATTTGGCACCGCATCTTCGGGCAAGACGTAACCCTCTGGGGCCCAACGCATTTGATGATGATCGGCGGGGCTTGCTTTTCCCTTTTCTCGGTGCTGATCCTGGAGCGCGAGGGCGAGGCCCACGAGGGCGCCGAAGTCTTCCACGGCCCGTTCATCAAGTTCCTGCGCTACCTGTCCTTCGGCGGTCTGTTCATCGGGCTGTCCGTCTATCAGATCGAATTCGACTTCGGCGTCCCGCAATTCCGGCTGGTCTTCCAGCCGATGCTGATCGCCGCGGCGGCCGCGCTGGCGGCGGTTGCCGCCCGGCTGACCATGGGGCGCGGCGGCGCGGTCATCGGGGCCTTGTTCGCCGTCGCCCTGCGGGGCCTGGTCGCGTTGCTGGTCGGGCCCATCCTGGGCGCGCCGATCAACTGGTTCCCGCTCTATGTGGGTCCGGCGCTGGTCGTCGAGCTGGTGGCGCTGACCCCACTCCTCAAGCGCCCCATCGCTTTTGGTGCCGTCTCCGGCCTGGGCGTCGCGACCGTCGGGCTGTGGCTGGAGTCGCTGTGGATCGGCGCGGTGTACCACTACCCGTGGCCGACGAGGATGTGGGGCGAGGCGCTGGCGATGTCGGTGCCCGTGGCCGTGCTGACCGGGGTGTGCGGGGCGATGTTCGGGATGGTGCTCACCGGACAGCGGCTGCCGGGCCGCCGGGTCGGCATCGCCGCGGTGGCGTTGACGGTGTTGGTGATCGGGGCCGCGGTGGCCAACGGTTTGCACATCTTGGTGCCGAACCACAACACCGCCACCGTCACGCTGACCGACCAGCCCAGCCAACCGGGGCGGCGCATGGTGTCGGCGGACGTGCAGCTCACGCCGCCGTTCGTCAGCGACCATCCGGAGTGGCTGACGATCCTGTCCTGGCAGGGCCGCATGGAGAACAACCGCGGCCTGATGATCGACCGACTGGAGAAGGTCGGTCCGGGGCACTACCGGTCGACCCAGCCGGTTCCCGTGTGGGGAGAGTGGAAGACGCTGCTGCGGGTGCAGGACGGCCGCACGATGACGGCCGTGCCGATCTGGGAGCCCGCCGACGACGCCATTCCGGCACCCGAGGTTCCCGCGCTGGCGCAAAGCGTGCGGCCGTTCGTCCTGGAGGTCACGATCCTGCAGCGCGAACGCGACCAGAGCGCGCCGACCTGGCTGTTCACCGCCGGCGGGATCGTGGTGCTGATCCTGACCCTGATGGTGATCAGCGCGCTGACGTGGGGCGCCGGCCGGCTGAACAACGCCCAGGAATCGCCGGAGCCGGTCGAGGAAAAGCAGCCCGTGCCGGGCGCCCCCAGGGCGGCCTAGCTTGATGACGGTTCGCCGTGGCCTCGTCACCGCGTGGGCGGCCGCGCTGACCTGCGGGCTCGTCGCCTGCGGCGGATCGCAGCCCCAGTCGCCCGCCGCGGCCCCCGTTGTGGACGTCACCATCGCCAAGGGCCAGGTCACCCCGACCAACGCCACGCTGCAGGCCAAGGTGCACCAGCAAATCACCCTGCGGGTCACCAGCGACGCCCCCGACGAGTTGCACGTGCACTCGACGCCCGACCACAAGTTCCCGGTCGCGGCCGCGCCCGGCCAAACCTTCCAGTTCAGCGTCGACGTCCCGGGAAACGTCGAGGTCGAGCTGCATCACCTGGACCGCACGATCGCGACGATCCAAGTTCAGCCGTGAGCGCCGCCGGCGCGACGACGGTGCTCGCGCACGGCCTGGGCGGCTCCGGCGACCTCCCGGTGCCGTACCTGTACGCGATGGTCGGGGCGGCGTGGGCGCTGACGTTCACGTTCGCGCTGGTGGCGTTCGCGTGGCGGCGGCCGCGGTTCGATCCGGACAAGCCCGGCCGGCCGCTGCCGTCGGCGCTGACCTCGTTCGTCGACGTCCGGGCGACCCGCTGGACGGCGGCGGGGCTGGCATTGGCGTTCGCGGTGTGGGTGGTGCTGGCCGGGGTGTGGGGTCCGCGGTCGGAGTCCAACGCCCTGCTCGGGGTGTTTTACGTGCTGCTGTGGGTCGGGCTGGTGGCGGTGTCGTTGCTGTTCGGCCCGGTCTGGCGGGTGATCTCGCCGATGCGCACGGTGTATCTGCTGTTGCGGCGGGTGACGCCGGCGCGACTCGGCCGGCCGCGGTGGTCCTACCCCGAGGGCTGGGGCTATCGACCCGCGGCGCTGGGCCTGTTCGCGTTCGTGTGGATGGAGCTGGCCAGCCCGAACTCGGCGTCGCTGCCGCTGGTCCGGGCGTGGCTGGCGACGTATGCGGCGCTGATGCTGGTCGGGGCGTGGCTGTGCGGGCAGCGGTGGCTGGCCCGGGCCGACCCGTTCGGTGTGTACAGCATGGCGGTTTCGCGGCTGTGCCCGTTTCGGCGGCACCCGGCCACCGGCGAGATCGTCGTCGGGAATCCGCTCGACCACCTGCCGTCGCTGCCCGTGCGGCCGGGGCTGGTGGTGTTGCTGGCGGTGCTGCTCGGGTCGACGGCGTTCGACAGCTTCTCGTCGTCGCCGACGTGGCGGGGGTTCGCCGACGAGATTTCGCGTGGCTTCGGCCTGGCGCCGACGCTCTCGTCATCGCTGTTGCGGACGTTGGGGCTGATCGTCTTCATTTCCGTTGTCGCGGTGACGTTTTCGCTTGCGGCGCGCGCCACTGGCGGCGTCGACCGCGAGCAGCGCCGCGCCCTGCCCGGGCGGATGGCGCATTCGCTGATCCCGATCGTGGTGGGCTACATCTTCGCGCACTACCTGTCCTACCTCGTCGAGCGCGGCCAGCAGGCGGTGTTCGCGCTGGCCGATCCGTTCGGCCGCGGCTGGAACCTGTTGGGGCTGGCGCATTGTCACGTCGCCTACGTGCTGTCGGCGCATCCCCCGCTGCTCGCCGGCATCAAGGTGGCGTCGGTGGTGACCGGGCACATCGTGGCTGTGGTCGCCGCCCACGACCGGGCCTTGCGGCTGCTGCCGGCCGGCCATCAGCTCACGGGGCAGCTGACGATGATGCTGGTGATGGTCGGCTATACGTTCACCGGCCTGTATCTGCTGTTCGGCGGTTAGTGTGAGCCCACGGCTTTCGGTGTGAACTCACGGCGGGATCCGGGCGATTCTTGCGCCGTGGCTTCACACGCGAAGCCCAGGATGCACACTCAAACACCGCGCGCTACAGCGGGTGTTCGACCTTCTTGCCGCCGTCCCAGCGGCGCAAGCCGGCGAACCGGCCGTCGAGCTGCGCCGGTCGGCCCGCGACGCGCAGCGCCCGGCCGAGCTGGTGGCCACCGACGCGGCGCGCCATGGTCACGTGCGCGGTCCATTGGCCCGGCAGGCTGTTGGTCATCGGCGCCGGCTCGAGATGTGGACCGCACAGCCGGTGCACCTCGGCGTGCAGGGCCAGCAGTTCGCTGGTCGGCACGATCAGCCGGGCGAACACGACGTTCGCCCGCCCGAACAGCACCGGCGCGCCGATCGCCGCGTCCAGCGGGAGTCGTCGCGTGACCGGACCCAGCAGCGCGTCGACCTGGGGGTCGATGCGTTCGGCGACGGCCAGCGTCACGTGCGGCCGGCTGGCGGGCGCCTGGCTGGGGATGCCGGCGACGGCCAGCTCCCGCCAGATGCCGCGAATGGCCTCTTCGGTCGCGGGGTCGAAGACCAGCTCGATGGAATGGACCATCAGCGCACCAGCGCGGTCACCCAGTCGCGGTCGAACGCCTCGGCGCTCATGGCCGCGAAGTCGGGCCTGGATGCCGCGCCCGCGGGCAGCGCGGCCCGCACCGGGGCCAGCTTCGCCAAAGCCGACCGGTTCGAGGTTTCCACCAGGCCGGGCCGGGCCGGCCAGCTCCCGATGACCAGCCCGGCGCACGGAACTCGTTGGGCGGCAAGCCCTTCCAGGGTTAGCGCGGTGTGGTTGAGGGTGCCCAGCTCGGCGCCCACCACGACCAGCGCCGCGGCGCCCAGCCCGACGGCGAGGTCGCGCAGCGTAACGGCGGGGTCGGCGAGTTCGACCAGCAGGCCGCCCGCGCCCTCGACCAGCGTCAGCCGCCCCGGGCGGTCCAGGCCGCGGATGAGCCGCAGCACCTGTTCACCGGTGGGCAGCGCCGTCCCGGCCTGCTCGGCCGCGGCGGCCGGCGCCATGGGCAGCGGGTAGCGGGCCAGCCCGACGAGTTCGGTCACCCCGGACAGCCGGCCCACCTCGGCGAGGTCGTCGTCGCCGGCGTCGGTGCCGGTCTGGACCGGCTTGCACACCGCCACGTCGAGGCCGGCCTGGCGGGCGTGGCAGGCCAGGGCCGCGGTGACGACCGTCTTGCCGACCCCGGTGCCGGTGCCGGTGACGACCAGAACGGTCAACGGCGCGCCACGCCGAGCACGTCCGTCAGCACCCGGCGCGCGGTCTCGAGGTCGTCGGCGTCCAGCGACGCGCGCGCCGACAGGCGCAGCCGCGACGTCCCCGCGGGCACGGTCGGGGGCCGGAAACAGCCCACCTTGACGCCGGCGTCCAGGCAGGCGGTCGCGGCGGCCAGCGCGACTTCCGGATCGCCCAGGATCACCGACACCACCGCCGACGCCGGCACTTCCGGCACGCCGCACGTCTCGGCCAGGAAGCGGGCGTGGCGAAGCACCGCGTCCGGCCGCCACGCCTCGGCCCGCAGCACCTGCAGCGCAGCCCGCGCGGCGCCCACCGCCGCGGGCGCCA
>NZ_LZKE01000088.1:0-681 GCF_001672675.1 Mycobacterium sp. E2327 | reverse complement strand
TCAAGGATCTCGTTTTGATCGGCGTTGCGCTGTGGACGCTCGGCGACTCGCTCGCGGCTCGAAAAGCGTTCCCCTGAGCAGCTTTTTGGCCGACGCCAGCGTGTCGGCGTACGCGTCCGCGGTCAGGTTGGCCGACCGGTCCGTCAGCCCACGGGCCAGCGCGTAGATCGCGTTGACCGCGGCGCCCGGGTCGGTATCGGGCGACAGCGCTCCCCGCGCCTGAGCGTCCCGGACGATGTCATCGATGGTGTCGCGCAAGCCTTTTAGTCCGGCATGCCCGCGCATCGCGCGTTCGAACGCGGCCAGGTGCGGATACTCGCGCAGCAACCTGTCCAGCTCGTCCAGCATCGCCTCGAGGCGCTCGACGACGTCATCGGAATGCGCCGCGGCGGACCGCACCCGTGGCAACGCGATCTCGTCGATCTCCCGGACGGTCGCCGTGAGCAACTCGGACTTGTTCGGGAAATAGTGGTACAGGCTCGCGCTGGTCATGTCGGCAGCCTTGGCGATCTCCCGAATTGTCGCCTGGGAGTAGCCCACCTCCCCCACGCACCGCATGGTGGCGACGATTATCCGCTGGCGAGTCTCCTCGCCGCTGGCGCCGACCGGGCGACCTAGCATGCCGTCGAATATAATCGAACGATCAATTAATATCCGGTTCCTGCTCGGAGGTGCGCCCGC
>NZ_LZKE01000087.1:0-42796 GCF_001672675.1 Mycobacterium sp. E2327 | reverse complement strand
TGGCGCTGTATCACACGAAGCGGCTGGCCTCACCGGCACAACGGATCATGCTCTACGCCCGCGATCGCGGCTGCACCAAACCGGGCTGCGACGCCCCGGCCTACCACAGCCAGGTCCACCACGTCCGCGGCTGGACAACCACCCACCGCACCGACATCGACGACCTCACCCTGGCCTGCGGACCCGACAACCGCCTCGCCGAACACGGCTGGACCACCCGCACCAACACCCGAGGCGAAACCGAATGGATCCCCCCACCCCACCTCGACCACGGCCAACCCCGCACCAACAACTTCCACCACCCCGAACGATTCCTCCGCGACACCGACGACGACGAACCCGTTTGACAGCGATCGCTCGACGCTTTAGTTGCGCACCACCAGCACCGAGCATCCGGTGCGGCCGAGCGGGGATTGGTCCGACGGGCCGATGATCTGGGCGACCTTGTCGGCGTCCTCGCTGCCCACCACTGCGAGATCCACGGATTCCTGTGTGTGGGTAAGGAATTCGGCGGCCCCGCGCCTAGCGGCGGCCGGCATGACGTGCACCTCGCGATACTGCGATACCCAGGGGCCGAGCCGATGATCGAGTTGCTGGTAGGGGATCTCGCCCAACCCCCGCCGCCAGGTTCCGAGCGCCAAAATCGACGCGCCGCGCTGCCGCGCCGCCCGGAAGCCGTGTTCGAGGACAGCGTCGTTGCCCGGTGAATCGTCGACGACGACGGCGACGTACCCGCGATCCTTCGCCGCGGCATCGCCGTTGTTGCGGACAATCGCCACCGGGCAGTGCGCTTTCCGGGCGACGGTGTCGGCGGTCGAACCGAGTATCTTACGTGCGACCCACCCGATCCCAGCGGACCCCACACAAACCATTGCAGCACTACGGGATTCGTCGATCAGAACGCCCTCCGGCGATCCGTGTACGACGTCGCATTCGACTTTGACCGGCTCGCCCAACGCCGCAAGCGCCGCGTCGGCGGCGCGCAGGGATTCCTGGGCGTACTCGACCTCGAGGCTTGCATCGTTCCCGACATCGCCAGGGACCGCTTGGACCAGCCGCAGCGGCACGTTGCGGCTGACCGCCTCGGTGACCGCCCACTTCGCCGCGTTGATCGCCGCGTCCGACCCGTCGATGCCCACGACGATCCTCTCCGATGACGGCGGATTGTTCATCACGTCCTCCCGATCCGGCGGGCGGGGCCGCCATTCGCAGACGTTATTGGGGGACGCCGGCGTGTCGGCAGGGCCATTCGACCCGAATCCCTGGGCATTAGGGCTTCACGCCACCTCGATGCTCTGCCCGGGCAAGAGATGCTGTACGCGGCCACGGCATTCGACCACGATCGGTCCGGCGTTGCCGGCCTCGGAGGTCAGATCCCCTGTCCGTCCGCTGATCCGGAGGTGCAGCCGGTGGCCGCGGTACACGAAGGGGAATTCGATGGCGCCAAGCGCGGCGGGCCAGTGGGGACCGAGCACCAAGCGATCGTCGCGCGTTTCCAGCCCGGTGAAACACCGCTGCACCAGATCGAAACTGCCGGCCATCGCGGCCAGGTGTATCCCTTCCGCGGTGGTGCCGCCCTGGATGTCGGCGACGTCGGAACCCAGCACCTGGACGAAGTACCGCATGGCGTGGTGGCGGTTGGCGCGGGTGAGAACCCAGGCGTGCACGATCGCGCTGAGCGTGGAGCCGTCCGAGGTGCGCGACAGGTAGTACTCGATGGTCTTCGGGATCTGCTCGGGCTCGAAACGGTAGCCGAGCCGGCCGAACAGGCCCAGCAACTCCTCCGACGACAGCAGGTAGAACAGCATCAGCGCGTCGGCCTGCTTGGACGCCTTGTAATTGTTGACGCTGTCGTCCTCGGCCTCCAGGATCCGATCGAGCCGCTGGATGTTGCCGTATCGCTGCCGGTAGTGCTCCCAATCCAGTTCGGCCAGTTCTGAATAGCCTTCGAACTGGCTGATCACGTCGTCGTGGAAGGGGACGAACATTCGCCGTGTCACGTCATCCCAGCGGTCCAGCTCCTCGGTCGTCAGGCCGACCTTCCCGACCAGATCGAGCCTGTCGCGCAGCGGCAGCAGCTCCAGCGCGTCCATTGCCCGAAGGATCACCCAGACCGCCATCACGTTGGTGTACGCGTTGTTGTCGACGCCGTCGTATTCCTTGCCCGGATAACCGGAATGGAACTCGTCGGGACCGATGATTCCCCGGATCGTGTAGCGGCCGCGGGTGTCGTCGAAGCTCGCCAAGCCCACCCAGAAGCGCGCGATCTCGACCAGCATCTCGGTGCCGTAGTCGATCAGGAATTGGCGGTCACCGGTCACCTGGTAGTGCTGCCAGGCGTTGTAGGCGACGGCGAGGCCGACGTGGTGCGCGCGGGCACTGGCGTCCGGATTCCAGTGGCCCGATTGCGGATTCAGGTGCACCTCCTGGCTCACCTCGCGGCCGTCGCTGCCCGATTGCCACGGGTACATCGCGCCGAGATAGCCGGCCCGGCGCGCGGCGCGGCGCGCCTCGGGAAGCCGCCGGTAGCGATACAGCAGCAGCGACCGGGACACGTTCGGCAGGCGCAGGCTCAGCACCGGCGAGACGAACAGCGAGTCCCAGAACACATGGCCGCGGTAGGCCTCGCCGTGCAGCCCGCGCGCGGGAACCCCGGCGTCCAGTTCGGCGGTGTGCGGCGAAAGGGTCTGCAGCAGGTGCACCAGATGCAGCCGGAGCACCCGCAGCGCCGGCGTGCTGTCGGTGAGGCCCACGTCGCACTGCTCCCACAGGCGCGCCCAGGCCCGGGTGTGCTGCTGGTGAAGGTCGGCGTAGCGGCCGGCGGCGTCGAGGTATTGCTGTGCGGCACTGACCGGTTCGGATATGGCGGTGTCCCGGCCGGTGAAGACGGTTGCCACCTTCTCGCACGTCACGGACTGCCCCTCCGACAGCGTGACCGCGATGTCGTGACCGCCCCGGTCGCCGTCGGTGACGACGGCGTAGCGCGCGTCGGCGCGCACATCGGGGACGTCGTCGCGCCACACGGTGGTGCGCCCTGCGACGGCGATCGCGATCCGCGACTGCGAGGTCTCGGTCCGCAATACCGTTGAGTCGGAACCGGTTTCCTCGATCGCCGTCGCGGTGAGGTGCGCGCCGGACAACGACCGGTAGCGCTCGACCATCGTATTTTGCACGCTCGCATCCAGCAGCGACCTGAACTCGACCGTGCCCGACCAGTTCTCGGCGCCGACGGTGGTCTTCATGGCGAGCAGGTGCGGCTGGTGCATGGAGGCGAAACGCTGCTGGGTCAGCGTCGTGATCCGGCCCGAGCCGTCGCGAAATCGCAGACTGCGGCTCAGCGTCGCGTTGCGCAGGTCGAATGTCTGCCGGAAGAACAACAATTCGGTGTCGTCGACGCAAAACCACGCCCCGCCGTCGATCCGGAACGTCAGCGGCAACCAGTTGGGCAGGTTGACCAGGCTCTCGTTCTCGATCGTCCGGCCGGCGACCCGGTCGGTCAGCGTGTTGTACACCCCGGTGGCATAGGTGCCCGGGTAATGGGCCTCAGTTGCCGCCGCCTCGGATGCGCAACCCCGGGTGGCCAGGTAACCGTTCCCCACGGTGCACAGGGCCTCGCGCAGCCGCTCGTACTTCGGGTCGTAGCCCTCGTAGACGAGTTCCCACGCGTCGCCCGGCGTCGCCGCCGCCTGTTCTAAGTCCAAGGCCAGCCGGTGGACGAATTCGGCCACGCCGTTGGGATTTTCGAGGCTGAACGGCGCGGCGGACGGCCGGTCGCCGTCCTCGTCGTGGCGCACCACGATGCCCACGCCGTCGAATTGGACGGCGTCGAAGGCGTCCTCGTCGGTGATGTCGTCACCGATGTAGATCGGCAACACTGCGCCGGGTTCCGCGCCGTCACCGTCCACGATGCGTTGCAGCAACCAGCCGAGCGTCGTGCCCTTGTCTCCGTCCATGTTCGGGCGAAGTTGGATGACCCTGCGGCCGGGGGTGATCCGCAGGCCCTCGGTGCGGGCGAGCTCGCGCACGGCCACGATCGCCCGGTCGACGTCCTGCGGTTCGGCATTGCGGTAATGAATGGCGACCGCAAAGCGCTTGCGCTCCACCGCGATTCCCGGGGCGTTTCTCAGCGTCTCCGTCAAGCGGTCGGCGGCGCGCGCCACGCTGTCGGCGACGTCGGCGGCGGCGTTCTCCAGCGCGGAGCCGTCGGGCGCGATCACCTCGTAGCCGTGTCCGCCCGCGTACCACACGCCGTCGACCTTGACCCGTTCGCGGACGTCGGCGACGTCACGGCCGCTGATCACCACGACGGGACACCGCGCGGCCAGCGCGCGCAGCGCTCTGTCGGCACCGTCGACGAGTTTCGCCGATTCCGGGTGATCGACGATGTCGGACAGCGTGCCGTCGAAGTCGAGGAAGACCACGGGTCGCCGGTTCGCCACCAGCTCTTTGACCTGGCCGTAGGCCAGCAGCGCATCGGCGATCCGCGACATGGCCGCGCCGCCGCGGCGCACCGAGATCTCGGCCAGGTCGGCAACCACGGCGTCGGCGCCACAGGACAGCAGCCCGGCGGCGTGCCCGTTGCGCTGGACGCCGATGACGAGGCCGAAGCCCCCGTCCCCGGCGGCCTTGACCCCGGCGTCGTCGCGGTCGATCACCGCGCATCGCACGGTGCGCACCCCGAGCCGGCGGGCGGTTTCGGTTGGCGACGGCCCGTCGACCGCGAGGCCGACGAGGTCGTCGATCCCCGCGGCGCGCAGGGCTTCCGCGCAGTCGCGGCCGGGCGAGTAGACGGCCGCCGCGACGCCGGCGTCCCGCAGCCGCCGCAGCAGGGGGACGGCCGAATCGCGTGCCTCGACGGCACCCGGTGCCGCCTCGGTGATCAGGCTGTCCAGCCCGAGGATTACCGCATCGTGGTAGCGCCGATCAACGGTGGCGGCCCATTCGGTCACTTCTGTGACGATGCCACTTGGCGGCTCTGGTCAACGGGGCCTGATGTCCATGTGTTTGGGGACTAAAGCCTCATGTTCGACGAGCGTTCGGCCAATAGCGTTTTGAGCAGACGTAGGAGGAACAGGATGTCCATGGCCACACCCACGAACCGCCACGGCATCGTCGCCGGAGTCGACGGGTCGCCCGCATCGAACGCCGCCGTCTGCTGGGCGGCCCGGGACGCGGCGATGCGGAACGTCCCATTGACCTTGGTGCACATGTACAGCACGTACGTGCCGACGTTCCCGCAGATCCCACTTCCGGCCGGGGTCGCGGTATGGCAGGAGGAGGACGGACGGCAGGTCCTCGAGCAGGCGGTCAAGATCGCCGAAGACGCCGTCAAGGGCGACCAGCAGGTCGCGATAAGCACCGAACTGAAGTGCTCGCCGCCGGTTCCGACGCTGATCGACCTGTCCGAAGAGGCCGACATGATCGTCGTTGGCAGCAACGGGCGTGGAGCATTGGGCCGGGCGCTGCTGGGATCGGTCAGTTCCGGCGTCGTGCGGCATGCGAAGTGCCCGGTCGCCGTCGTGCGGGACGAAGACCCGTTGATGCCGCACCCGCAGCAGGCTCCCGTGCTGCTCGGCATCGACGGCTCGCCCGCCTCCGAGCTCGCGACGGCCATCGCGTTCGACGAGGCCTCCCGCCGCGGGGTGGACCTGCATGCGCTGCACGCGTGGAGCGACGTTCAGGTGCTCGAACTTCCCGGATTCGATTGGGCGGTAGTGAAGGCGGAAGCAGAACGCAGCCTCGCCGAAGGGCTGGCCGGCTGGCAGGAACGCTATCCGGACGTCACCGTGCGGCGACTCCTCGTGTGTGATCAGCCGGCGCGCCAGTTGATCGAGAAATCGGAGTCCGCCCAACTGGTCGTCGTCGGCAGTCACGGCCGGGGCGGCATCGCCCGGACGCTGCTGGGTTCGGTCAGCAACGCCGTCGTGCACTCGGTCCGGATGCCGGTCATCGTCGCGCGGCCCACTTAAGGCTTGGCACGGGCGTCCGCGGCGGCGAGGCTTAGGCGGTGACCGAGACCCGAGCGCCCTATATCGATGTGCACGAAACCCACACGGGCGTGGTCGTGCTCGCGGGCGATCGGGCATTCAAGGCCAAGAAGCCGGTGCTGACCGACTTTCTCGACTTTCGCACGCCGGAGCGGCGCGAGTTCGCGTGCCACCGCGAGGTCGAGCTGAACCGCCGGCTGTCGCCGGACAGCTACCTCGGGGTCGCCCAGCTGTCCGACCCGGGCGGCGGCCCGGCCGAACCGATCGTCGTCATGCGCCGCTACCGCGACGAGGACCGGCTGGCGTCCATCGCGCGCCGCGACACCGACGGCTCGGTGCGAGGGCTGCTGGACACCATCGCCGCCGTGCTGGCCCGATTTCACGAGCGCGCCGAGCGCGGCCCGGCGATCGACGCGCAGGGCGAGGCGGCCGCGATCGAGAAGCGCTGGCGCGACAACCTGGTGGAACTGGACCGCTACCCGGACGCGCTGGCCGCCGAGGTGCTGTCACGAATCCGGCGGCTAGCAACCGAATTCATCGCGGGCCGCGAACCCCTGTTCCGGCGCCGCGTCGAGGACGGGCTGATCGTCGACGGCCACGGCGACCTGCTCGCCGACGACATCTTCTGCGGCCAGGACGAGCCGGCGCTGCTCGATTGCCTGGAGTTCGACGATAAACTTCGCTATGTCGACTGCATCGACGACGCCGCCTTCCTCGCCATGGACCTCGAGTTCCTCGGCCGCGAGGACCTGGGCGAGCATTTCCTGCAACGCTATGCCGCGCACGCGGCGCGGAAGGCGCCGCCGGCGCTCGCGCACTTCTATGTCGCCTATCGCGCGGTCGTGCGGGCGAAGACCGACTGCGTGCGACTGTCCCAGGGCAAGCCCGAGGCCGCCGATGACGCCGCCCGGCACCTCGCGATCGCCGACGAGCATCTCCGCAGCGGCGCGGTGCGCCTGGCCCTGGTCGGCGGCAACCCCGGCACCGGCAAGTCCACCGTCGCCCGCGCGCTCGCCGAACAGGTTGGGGCCCAGGTCATCTCGACCGATGACGTGCGCCGGGAACTGCGGGACTCCGGCACCATCGTGGGGCAAGCCGGCGTCCTCGATCAGGGACTCTACAGCCCGGACAACGTCGCGGTGGTGTACGAGACCGCGCTGCGGCGGGCGCGATCGTTGCTGGGCGACGGGCAATCGGTGATCCTGGACGGCACCTGGCGGGACCCGGAGCTGCGCGCGCGGGCCCACCGCCTGGCGTCCGAAACACACTCGGCGACGGTCGAACTCATGTGCTCGTCGACGGTCGACACGGCGGCCGGCCGGATCACCACCCGGCGGCCGGGCAATTCCGAGGTGACCCCGCAGATCGCCGCGGCGATGGCCGCCGAGCGCGCGGGCTGGGACACCGCGCACCGCATCGACACCTCCGGGGCCCTCGAGGAGTCAGCGCGCGAGGCCGTCGACGCCTGGCGCCGAACGGTTTAGGCCCCTCCCAGGAGTCGAACGCCCCGGTCGTAAGGGGACCAACGGCCCTGTCAGCGATGCGAGCCACGTCCTTATGGTCAGTTCGAGGGACTTGAGTGGAGTGGTTGAGATGCTGTTGAAAGCGCCGGAATCCGAAGTCATCCGCGACGCCGTGATGCTGGCGAGCCGGGCGCCTTCGCTGCACAACAGCCAGCCCTGGCGGTGGGTGGTCGAGGGTGCGCGGCTGCAGCTGTGGGCCGACCCCCGCCGGCTGATGTCCGCAACCGACCGGACCGGCCGGGAACTGACGTTGAGCTGCGGCGCGGTCCTCGATCATCTGCGGGTCGCGATGGCGGCCGCCGGCTGGGACAGCGCCACCGAGCGCCTCCCGGATCCCTCCGAGCCGAATCACCTGGCCACCGTCGAGTTCCGGCCCGCCGACAGCGTGACGGAGGCACAACGGCTGCGTGCCGACGCCATCCGTAGCCGCCGCACCGACCGGCTGCCGTTCGCCGCGCCCGCCGGTTGGGCGGTGGTGGAGGCGCAGCTGCGCCTCGCGGTCCATCCGCACGACGTCCTGCTCGACGTGGTGCCCGAGGATGCGCGGCCGACCCTGGCGGAGGCGTCCGCGCTCACCGAGCAACTGCGCCGCCACGACGCCGCCTACCTGTCCGAATTACGCTGGTGGACCTCGCCGTTCGAGTCGGACGCCACCCACGTGCCGGAAAGCTCCCTGGTGTCCAGCACGGAGGCCGCCCAGGTCGACGTGGCGCGGACCTTCCCGCCGGCGGGCGGGGGCCACCGGGGCGACGCCGTCGATCACGACCACTCGAAGATCGTGGTGCTGTCCACCCACCACGGGGACGCCCGGCTGGACGTCCTGCGCTGCGGCGAGGCCCTGTCGGCGGTGTTGCTCGAGTGCACCATGGCCGGCCTGGCCACCTGCACGCTGACCCACATGACCGAGATGTCGATGAGCCGAAACATCATCACGCAGATCACCGGGACCGCCGGCCAGCCGCAGCTGCTGATCCGGGTCGGCAAGGCCGCGCCGAACGGCTACCACGTCGAGCCCACCGCGCGGCGGTTGGTGACCGAGGTCCTCAAGTTTCGCAGTGACCCGCGAGGGGACTGAAAGGAGGTGGCGCCGATGGCTCGGCACTGGCTGGTGATGGAG
Source organism: Mycobacterium sp. E2327 (assembly GCF_001672675.1). Lineage (NCBI taxonomy): Bacteria > Bacillati > Actinomycetota > Actinomycetes > Mycobacteriales > Mycobacteriaceae > Mycobacterium > Mycobacterium sp. E2327. The sequence continues at coordinate 34,169 of NZ_LZKE01000087.1, read as the reverse complement.
ACCGCCGGGGAGGGCGTTGCGGCGCCGTTCGTTGCCCGGCTGGCCGGCGCCGGGCGGCAGCTGCCCGAAACCCGGCTCACCACCGACGAATTGATGGCGACCACCCGCCACCACACCCACATCGACCTGGAACGACTCACCGGGATCCGCGAGCGCCGCGTATCGGTGGGCGACGAGGATTCCTACAGCCTGGCCACGTCGGCGGCGCTGAACGCGCTGGCCGCCGCGCAACAGGACCCCGCGGCGCTCGACGTGGTGATCAGCTGCAGCATCACAAAATTCCGCGGCGGCCTGACCCAGTGGCTCGAGCCGACGATGAGCAGCGCGGTGGCCCGCGCGATCGGTGCGCCCCAGGCGATGACCTTCGACGTGTCCAACGCGTGCGCCGGGATGCTCACCGGGGTAACCATTTTGAACAACTGGATCCGGCAGGGCATCGTCGAGCGCGGGCTGGTCGTCAGCGGTGAATACATCTCGCAGCTGAGCCACAACGCCGCCCGCCACATCCGCAACATCATGAGCAAGGAACTCGCCTGCCTGACCCTGGGCGACGCCGGTGCGGCGCTCCTACTGGAGCGGGCCCCGGCGGGCTCCGCGGGCATCGGCCTCGCCGGGTTCACCACCGTCGCCGACTACAGCCGGCTGTGCCTGGCCTATCCGGAGGGACACGACCCGGGCGCGCGGATGTTCACCAACTCCCGCGCCATCCAGAAGGCCGCGATCTCCAACACCCCGCTGCTGTTGAGCGAAGTGCTTGACGCGGTGGGCCTTTCGATTCACGACATCGACCACGTGATCACCCACCAGACCTCGGCGCGGGCCATCCGCAAGGGAATGAAGCGCATGTCGGAGGCGTTCGGCGACAGCCCGCGCCACGACGCGGTGATCACCGTCGACCGGTACGGCAACACGGCGTCGACGACCCACACCGTGGCGCTCGTCGAGGAACTCGAGGCCGGCAACATCCGGCCCGGCGAGCGGGTCGCGTTGCTCGCGCTGGCCTCCGGATTGGAGATCGGCGTCGTCCTGCTCACCCTGGATGAGGATTTGGTGAATCGCTATGGGCACGGTCATTGATCGAGTAGACGTGGCACACCCGCACCTGCGTGGCCGCCACAGCGCCCTGCACCTCGCGGTGATCGCCGCCAAGGACTGCCTGCACCAGGCCGGATGCGATCCCGACGAGCTGGATCTGGTTGTCAACGCTGGGATCTACCGGGATCGCAACCTGGGGGAGCCGGCGCTGGCCGCGCTGATTCAGGACGACATCGGGGCCAATCCGGAGGATCCGCACGCCGGGGCGCACGGCACCTTCTCGTTCGACATCGCCAACGGGGCCTGCGGGGTCCTGACCGGACTGCAGATCGTCGACGGGTTCTTGCGGTCACGCAGCATCAACCGCGCGCTCGTCGTGGCCAGTGATGCCGACCCGGGTCACGGGATGAGCGAGCACTTTCCGTTCTCGGCCGCCGGTGCGGCCCTGCTGTGCCACTGGACCGACGACGACTACGGGCTGAGCCGCGTGTCCTGGGTCAATACCGAGGACACCGAGGCGTTCTCGGCGACAGTCGGGTTCGCCGACGCGCGAAACGTGCTGCGGTTCAATCACTCGGCAGACATGGATGAGAGGTTCGCCGCGGCGGCCGCCGCGGCGGTACGGGCGTGCCTGGACGCGCAAGCCATTGGATTGGACGACGTCGACCTGATCGTCGCCGCCCCGGCCCGGCCCGAGTACCGCGCGGCGCTGAGCGGTCTGCTCGGGGTGCCGCGCGAAAAGGTCTGCGTCGCAGCCGATCACCGCATGCACACCGCCGCCCTGGCCGCCGCGTTCGAACCGGCCGCCGAAAACTTCCCGGCGGGTGCCCGGGTACTGTTCGTCGCCGCCGGCGCGGGCGTCACCGCCGGTGCCGCGCTGTACCGCCAGCCACCGGTGGCGCCGATCCTGCGGTGAGAGCGTGAAGCCGTCAAAATTTCCGCTCTGGACGCAGACTCGGCGCAAGTGTCACGCCGGCGATCACATCAGCCACATGAGTACCGTATGGGGGCCAGGAGGCGATTTCCATTTGTGATTTCACCGGCGCTATCACAAATAGGACTCGCCTAATGGTCGGTCGCGCGACGGCTTACGGCCACACTCAGGCCCCGTCACTGCAGCGGCACCGCTTGGCGCTCCAGCTCGAGGATCTGGCGGGTGGTCTTGACCACCACGTCGGGGTTCAGGCTGATCGAGTCGATGCCGGCGCGGACCAGGAACTCCGCCATGTCCGGGTAGTCCGACGGCGCCTGCCCGCACAGCCCCGAATGAATCCCGTTGCGGCGGCAGCCTTCCACGGCCAGGCGGATCATCTCCTTGACGCCCTCGTCGCGCTCGTCGTAGTCGAAGGCCACGATCTCGCTGTCGCGGTCGACGCCGAGGGTGAGCTGGGTCAGGTCGTTCGAGCCGATGGAGAAGCCGTCGAAGCGTTTCGCGAACTGATCGAGCAGGATCACGTTGTTCGGGATCTCACACATCGCGTACACCTGGAGCCCGTTCTGGCCGCGCTGCAGGCCGAGGTCGGCCATGGTCTGCAGCACCAGGTCCGCCTCGGTCACCCGGCGCACGAACGGGAGCATGATGATGACGTTGGTCAGGCCCATGTCCTCGCGGACGCGTTTCATCGCGCGGCATTCCAGCGCGAAGCCCTCGGCGTAGGCGGGGTGGGCGTAGCGTGAGGCCCCGCGGAACCCGATCATCGGGTTGCTCTCGACCGGCTCGAACGCGCTGCCGCCGATGAGGCTGGCGTATTCGTTCGTCTTGAAGTCCGACATCCGGACCACGACGGGCTTCGGCCAGAAGGCGGCCGCGATGGTGCCGATTCCCTCGGAGAGGCGCTCCACGAAGAATGCGCCGCCGTCGGGGTAGCCGCGGGTGAGCCGTTCAATGGTGCGCAAATCCTCTGCGTCGCAGACCTTTTCGGGGTGCAGCAGCGCCAGCGGGTGCACCTTGATGTATTCGCTGACGATGAACTCCATCCGGGCGAGTCCCACACCGTCATTCGGCAAGAACGACGTCTTGAACGCGAGGTCGGGGTTGCCGAGGTTGACCATGACCTGGGTCCGCGGCCGCGCCAGCCCGGCCACTTCGGTGCGATCGACGTGGAAACCCACCTCGCCGCGGTACACCCGCCCGGTATCGCCCTCGACGCAGGACACCGTGACGACCTCGCCGTTCGGGACGCTCGTGGTGGCGTCGCCCGCGCCGACCACGGCAGGGATGCCCAGTTCGCGCGCGATGATCGCGGCGTGGCAGGTGCGCCCGCCGCGGTTGGTGACGATCGCGGCGGCGATCTTCATCACCGGCTCCCAGTCCGGCGTGGTGGTGTCGGCGACGAGCACCTGGCCGGGCTGGAAGTCGGCGAGGTGCTCGAGGTTGTCGATCAGTTTCGCCCTACCCGACGCGACCTTCTCGCCGACGGAGCGGCCCTCGGTGAGTATCTCGCCCCTTCCCTCGAGCACATACGTCTCCACCGTCGTCGAACTGCGCTGCGAGGCAGCCGTTTCCGGGCGGGCCTGGACGATGTAGAGCTGCCCGTCGAGACCGTCCTTGGCCCACTCGATGTCCATCGGCCGCCCGTAGTGCCGCTCGATGGTGCAGGCATACCCGGCCAGCTCGAGCACGTCGTCGTCGGTGACGCAGAACCGGCCGCGGTCGGCCTTCGGCGTCGGGATGTTGCGGGTGGTCTGCTTGGTCCCGCCCTCGACGAAGACCATCTTCACCGCCTTGTCGCCGATCAGCCGGCGCAGCACGGCGCGGTGGCCCGCCTGATAGGTCGGCTTGTGGACGTAGAACTCGTCGGGGTCGACAGCGCCCTGGACCACGTTCTCGCCCAGCCCGTACGCGCCGGTGACGAAAACGACGTCGTTGAAGCCGGATTCGGTGTCGATGGTGAACATCACGCCCGACGAGGCGAGGTCCGAGCGCACCATCTTCATGATGCCGATCGACAGCGAGACCTTGAAATGGTCGAAGCCCTGGTCGATGCGGTAGTGGATGGCCCGGTCGGTGAACAGGCTGGCGAAGCAGCGGCGGCACGCGTCGAGCAGGCTCTCGGCGCCGGTGATGTTGAGGAAGGTCTCCTGCTGGCCGGCGAAGCTGGCCGTCGGCAGGTCCTCCGCGGTCGCCGAGCTTCGCACCGCCAGGCTGACGTCCTCGCCGTACTCCTGCTGAAGCATCCGGTAGGCGGCCACGATCTCGGCGGCCAGGTCGTCGGGAAGCCCTGCGCCGTAGACGATCTCACGGGCGCGCTTGCCCCGGCGCGCCAACTCGGCGACGTCATCGGGGTCGAGGTCGTCGAGCTCGGCGTGCAGCGCGTCCCAGGCGCCGGCGCGATCCAGCATGTGTCGGTAGCCGGCCGAGGTGGTGGCGAACCCGTGCGGGACGCGCACGCCCTGCCCGGAGAGCTTCTGGAACATCTCGCCGAGCGAGGCGTTCTTGCCGCCGACCAGCGGCACGTCGTCGATGCCGATCTCTTCGAAGAAGCGAACGTAGTTGAACCTGCTCATGGGCCTCACGATATGGCCGCATTTGGCGCGGCACAGCCGGCATTAGGCCCCGAAAGTTGGGGACTTCTGACTCTGACTCCGCCGGCGCGCAGGGCGGAAAGTAGCCAAATGGAGCAATTGACCGCGCTCGATGCCACCTTCCTCGAAGTCGAAGACTCCGATCCGCACGTGAGCCTGGCGGTCGGGGGCGTGTCGATCATCGAGGGTCCCGTTCCCGACTTCGACGAGTTCGTCGCCGCCTTCGCCAAACGCGTTCCGGACATTCCGCGATGCACGCAGGTGCTGCGGACGCACCCGCTGGATCTCGGCGCACCCGAATGGATGGACGACCCGCACTTCGACATCGCGCGCCACCTGCACCGGCTCGCGCTCCCGCACCCCGGCGGCGACACCGAACTCTTCGAGACCATCGCGGCTGTGATGGAGCGCCGGCTCGATCGCGAGCGCCCATTGTGGGAGTGCTACCTGATCGAGGGGCTGGCCGACGACCGCTGGGCCGTGCTGACCAAGATCCACCACTGCATCGCCGACGGCATCGCGACGACGCAGATGCTGGCGAGGTTCAGCGACGACCGGGACGAACGCGAATCCTTCGCCACCGACATCCGCGCCGCCAGGGAACCGGAGCGGCCGGGGCCGAGCCTGCCCAAGTTCAGCCTCAACCCGCTGAGCTGGGTGAACGGCCTCGGGCGAAGCGCGCTCGCCGCGGCGGCGACCGCCGAACAGGTCGCGGTGGGCGCGGCCGAACTGACGGCCAGCCTGTTCAGCCCCGCGCCGGCATCGTCGCTGAACGGGCCCGTCACGAGCATGCGCCGGTTCAGCGTGGCCCGGGTCCGCCTGGCCGATCTACAGGAGGTGGCCGCGGCGTTCGGCGTGACCCTCAACGACGTGGCGCTGGCGGCCATCACCGACAGCTATCGCACGATGCTGATCGACCGCGGCGAACAGCCGGCGCGCAACTCGTTGCGCACGCTCGTCCCGGTCTCCGTCCGCCCGACGAACCACTTCGACGTGGCCGACAACCAGGTCTCGGCGATGCTGCCGTTGCTGCCCGTCGACGAGGGCGACCCGGTCGAGCAGCTACGGCTGGTGCACGGCCGGCTCACCCGGGCCAAAGCCAGCGGCCAGCGCGAGGGCGGCAGCGCGGTGGTGGCGGCCGCCAAGAACGTCCCGTTTGTCTTCTCCGCGTGGGCGATTCGCCTGTTGGCGCGGCTTCCCCAGCGGGCGGTGGTCGCACTGGCGACGAACGTTCCGGGTCCACGCAAACAGCAGAAGCTGATGGGCCGGCGGGTGCTGGAGATCTTCCCGATCCCGCCGATCGCGCTGCAAGTGCGCACCGGCATCGCGATGCTCAGCTACGCCGACGCGTTCATCTTCGGCATCACCGCCGACTACGACACCGCGCCCGACATCGAGGCGCTCGCCGCCGGGATCGAGAAGGGCGTCGCGCAGCTGGTGCAGGCCGCCCGCGACTCGGTCAACGCTTGACGGGTCGGCCGTTTTCGCGGCGGATGCGCTGGTGCGCGGTCAGCAGGAGATGGTCGAATTCCTGCGTGTTGAGCGGCAGGCCGGCGGCAAGGAAGTCTTCGATGATCTGCTCGGCCAGCAGCCGCAGCTTGACGTTCGCCTCCTGGGACAGCCATTTGAGCAGGTTGAACGCGGCGTCGTCGCTGATTCGGTAGACCAGCATCAGCATGCCCTTGGCCTGTTCGATGCCGGCGCGATTCTCCTTGATCTCCGCCAGCCGCGCGGTGACGAGATCCTCCTGGGCGCTTTCGGGGGAAGCGTCGACATAGAACCCGTGCGTCCCGATCACCTCGCCTTGGTCGTCGACGAGCCGATCACCGACGACGATGATGTGGCGCACGTTGCCGGCGGTGTCGATGATGCGGTGGCGGGTGCTGAAGGCCTCGTGGGTGTTCAGGATCTGATCGATGGTGGCCGCGACCTGCCCGCGGTCGTCGGGGTGCTTGTGCGCGAGCACCAGGTCGGTGGTCGGGGTGACGCTGCCGGGTTCGTAGCCGTGCATCCGCTGCACCTGGTCCGACCACTCCCAGCGCTGGTCGGCGAAGTAGAACCGGAACCAGCCCACGGCCTGCGGAACGCCCCCCGCAAGCGCCTCTTCGACGTCGGGCGTTTCGCCGTTCAGATGCCATTCCATGGTGGGACCTCGCCTCCCTGGGCGCCTCCCTGAGCAAAGGGTGGGGCGGCCATAAGCCGCCCCACCCGCCGGTCGTTATGCGTCGATCACCTCGCGCTTGTTGGCTTCCTCGTTGATGGCCTTGTGGCCGTTGCCGTGACTGACAGAAATCTTGCGCGGCTTGGCCTTCTCGGCCACGGGGATGCGCAGGCGCAGGACGCCCTCGGAGTAGGACGCGTCGATCCGCTCGGTGTCCAGGTTCTCGCCGAGCACGAGCTGGCGGCTGAACACCCCGCGCGGCCGTTCGGTGGCCAGCATCTCGCGGTTGGGGTCGACGCCCGGGCGCTCGGCGCGCACGGTCACGACATTGCGCTCGATGTCGATGTCGAGCGTGTCGGCGTCGATGCCCGGCAGGTCGAACTCGACGACGAACTGTTCTCCCTCGCGCCACGCGTCCATCGGCATCACCGCCGGCCGGGCGGCCGTGCCGAGCACTTGTTGGGCGAATCGGTCGAGGTCACGGAAGGGGTCGGTACGCATCAGCATGGCGGTCACCTTTCACTCCAATCTGCGGCTCTGAAGTGGTCAATTCCCGTGTGTCTTTCTGTGTCAGAAGACATAGATTTCATATATCACTATCGACAGAAGACCGCAAGTGTGATAAAGAGGTTTTCTGAGTAAGTTCATCGAGGGGACGGCCGATGACCGAGAGCATTGGGGAGGCGGGCGCGCCGGCGTCGGACCGCGGCGTGTACGGGATCTCCGTGGCCGCCGAACTTTCCGGCATCCCGGTGCAGTCGCTGCGCCTCTACGAACGGCACGGGCTGTTGAGTCCCGCTCGCAGCGACGGGGGAACGCGGCGGTACAGCGCGAACGACCTGGCCCGGCTGCAGCGCATCAGCGCCCTGCTCGACGCCGGGGTCAACCTCGCCGGCATCGCCCGCATCCTCAGCCTGGAAGACCACAACGCCGAGCTCTCGGCGGTCAACACCGATCTGCGCTCCACCAATCGCACCTTGCGGAACGCGGCCAAGGGCGCGGGTCCGAGGAAAAACGGGACCCGGCGCGAAAGTCGTTGACCACCAACCCCTTAACGGGCGGCCCGATGGTCGGGCACGCGGGTGCCGTCCGGGCCGTCCTTTTGAGCTGTTTGCACTTCGTTGTTTGGCCCGTAGGCTTCGTTTTATGCGTCGACGCATGGGGTATGCGACCGCCGGCGCGCGGCCCGAAAACCCTCGAGGGGGTGATGAAATGCCGGATGACAAGAGCACGGTCGTCACCCAGTTGTCGGAACTGATGACCAGCCTGCAGCGCGAGGGCACCGAAACGACGGCTGGCCTGCGCGAACTGATCGAAAGCGGCGTCCGGCACATGCCGGGCTGTCAATACGCGGGGATCACCCTGGCCGAGCGTGGCAAGGCCGTCACCACCGTGGTTGCGACCCACCGCTACCCGATGCTCCTCGACACCATCCAGGACCGGTGCGGGGAGGGGCCGTGCCTGGGCGCCGCCTGGGGCTACCACATGGTCTACGTCGACGACCTGAACGTCGAGCAGCGCTGGCCGCACTATCAGCGCGACGCGCTCGAGGAAACCCCGATCCGCTCGATCGTGTCGTACGAGCTGTTCGACGACGAGAAAAGCTTGGCCGCGCTCAACTTCTATGCCGATCATCCCCGCGCTTTCGGCGACGAATCCTTGGAAATCGGCGGCATTTTCGCCACCAACGTGGCCCTGGCCTGGTCGATGATGCGCCAGCAGGACCAGTTCCGCAGCGCGCTGGCGTCGCGGGACACCATCGGTCAGGCCAAGGGCGTCATCATGGAGCGCTTCAACCTCGACGCCGTCGAGGCGTTCGAACTGCTCACCCGGCTGTCCCAGCGGTCCAATACCAAGCTGATCGACATCGCCAAGGCCTTGATCGACAGCGAACATCCGCTGAAGCCGCGGCACCGCGGTCCCCACCAATAGCCGCGCGCTGGCGTTTCGGGCCGCCCGACGCGGGTATGTGCCATGCACATGAAAGCCGTCACCTGGCAGGGCAAGCGCGACGTCCGCGTGGAGTCGGTGCCCGATCCCAAGATCGAGCAGCCGACCGACGCCATCGTCGAAGTCACCTCCACCAACATCTGCGGTTCGGACCTGCATCTCTACGAAATTCTCGGGGCCTTCATGAACCCCGGCGACATCCTCGGGCACGAGCCGATGGGCATCGTCCGCGAGGTCGGCGGCCAGACGGGCGATCTGCGGGTCGGCGACCGGGTCGTCGTCCCGTTCCAGATCTCTTGCGGCCGTTGTCACATGTGCGACAAGCAGCTCTACACCCAGTGCGAGACCACCCAGGTGCGGGACAAGGGGATGGGCGCGGCGCTGTTCGGCTACTCGGAACTCTACGGCGAAGTCCCCGGCGGGCAGGCCGAACTGCTGCGCGTGCCGCAAGCCCAGTTCACCCACATCAAAGTCCCTGAGGGACCGCCGGATTCGCGTTTCGTGTACCTGTCCGACGTGTTGCCGACCGCCTGGCAGGCGGTGGCCTACGCCGACATCCCGGACGGGGGCTCGGTGGCCGTGCTCGGGCTGGGACCCATCGGCGACATGGCCGCGCGCATCGCCGACCATCTCGGGTACCGGGTCATCGCCGTCGACCTGGTGCCCGAACGCCTGGCCCGCGCCGCCGGGCGCGGCATCCACACCATCGATCTGAGTCGGCTCGACGCGCCCCTCGGCGACGCGATCCGCGACCTGACCGACGGCCGCGGCACCGACTCCGTCATCGACGCCGTGGGCATGGAGTCGCACGGGTCCCCGGCGGCCAAGTTCGCCCAGCAGGCCACCGGCATGTTGCCGGACTTCATCGGCAAACGGCTCATGCAGACCGCCGGCGTGGACCGGCTCACCGCCCTGTACTCCGCCATCGACATCGTGCGGCGCGGGGGAACCATCTCGCTGATCGGCGTCTACGGGGGAATGGCGGACCCGCTGCCGATGCTCACCCTCTTCGACAAGCAGGTGACCTTGCGGATGGGGCAGGCCAACGTGAAGAGGTGGGTCGACGACATCATGCCCCTGCTGACCGACGACGATCCCCTGGGCGTTGACACATTCGCCACCCACGTGCTGCCCCTCGACCAGGCGCCGCACGGGTATGAGATCTTCCAGAAGAAGCGGGACGGGGCGGTAAAGGTAATGTTAAAACCTTGAAAACCGCTCTGCTGCAAGCCTTTCCGGACCATCGTTTGGAGTAGCCCCGGGTAGGGTATTGAAAGCGGCATGACATCCGCAGAAAACCTCGCGCCCACTCCCACCGGTGAGGTGTGGCCGGGTCGGGCCTATCCGCTGGGCGCGACGTACGACGGTGCGGGCACCAACTTCGCGGTGTTCAGCGAGGTGGCCGAGCGGGTGGAACTGTGCCTGTTCGACGCCGACGGGACGGAGAGCCGGGTCGCGCTGCCCGAGGTCGACGGGTTCGTCTGGCACGCCTACATCCCCGGCATCGAACCCGGCCAGCGTTACGGCTACCGGGTGCACGGCCCGTACGAGCCGGAGAACGGCCTGCGGTGCAACGCGAACAAGCTGCTGGTGGACCCGTACTCGAAGGCCATCGACGGCACCTTCGAGTGGAACCAGTCGCTGTTCAGCTACAACTTCGGCGACCCCGACAGCCGCAACGACGAGGACTCCGCGCCCAGCATGCCCAAGTCGGTGGTGATCAGCCCCTACTTCGACTGGGGCAACGACCGGCCGCCGGACCACCAGTACGCCGACACCGTCATCTACGAGGCGCACGTCAAGGGCCTGACGCAGACCCATCCCGACATCCCCGAACAGCTGCGCGGCACCTACTCGGCCGTGGCGCACCCGGTTATCATCGAGCACCTGAAGAACCTCGGCGTCACCGCCATCGAGCTGATGCCGGTGCACCACTTCGCCAACGACTCGACGCTGGTGGACAAGGGCCTGTCGAATTACTGGGGCTACAACACGATCGGGTTCTTCGCCCCCGACTTCAAATACTCGAGCGCGGCTTCCCCGGGTGGACAGGTCCAGGAGTTCAAGGCGATGGTGCGGGCCCTGCACGAGGCCGGCATCGAGGTCATCCTCGACGTCGTCTACAACCACACGGCCGAGGGCAACCACCTGGGCCCCACGTTGTCGATGCGGGGCATCGACAACGCCGCCTACTACCGGCTGGTCGACGACGACAAGCGTTACTACATGGACTACACAGGCACGGGCAACAGCCTCAACGTCGGGCATCCGCACGCGCTGCAGCTGATCATGGACTCGCTGCGCTACTGGGTGCTCGAGATGCACGTCGACGGCTTCCGCTTCGACCTGGCCGCCACGCTGGCCCGGGAATTCTACGATGTCGACCGGCTGGCGACGTTTTTCGAACTGGTGCAACAGGATCCGACGATCAGCCAGGTCAAGCTCATCGCCGAACCGTGGGACGTCGGCCCGGGCGGCTACCAGGTGGGCAACTTCCCGCCGCAGTGGACCGAATGGAACGGCAAGTACCGCGACACCGTCCGGGACTTCTGGCGCGGCGAGCCCTCGACCCTCGACGAGTTCGCCTACCGCCTGTCCGGGTCGGCCGACCTCTACGAGCACACCGCGCGCCGGCCGGTGGCGTCGATCAACTTCGTCATCGCGCACGACGGGTTCACGCTGCGCGACCTGGTGTCCTACAACGAGAAACACAACGAGGCCAACGGCGAGGACAACAACGACGGGGAGAGCCACAACCGGTCGTGGAACTGCGGGGTAGAGGGGCCGACCGACGACCCGGAGGTCAACGCGCTGCGGGCCCGCCAGCAGCGCAACTTCCTCACCACGCTGCTGCTCTCCCAGGGTGTGCCGATGATCTGCCACGGCGACGAACTCGGCCGCACCCAGAACGGCAACAACAACGGCTACTGCCAGGACAACGAGCTCACCTGGATCAACTGGGCAAAAGCCGATAACGGCCTGCTGGAGTTCACCCGCGTCGTGTCGGCCCTGCGCGCCAACCACCCGGTGTTCCGCCGGCGCCGGTTCTTCTCCGGCAAGCCGCTGGGCCGCCGCGGCCAGGACGGCCTGCCCGACATCGCCTGGTTCACGCCCGAGGGCACCGAGATGACCGACGAGGACTGGGGCGCGGGATTCGCCAAGTCCGTCGCGGTGTTCCTCAACGGCCACGGCATCCCCGACAGCGACGCGCGGGGGCAGCGGGTGTTCGACGACTCGTTCCTGTTGTGCTTCAACGCTCATTACGAGCCGATCGAATTCACGCTTCCGCCAAAGGAATTCGGCGCGGCGTGGCAGCTCGTGGTGTTCACCGGGCCCGAGGAGGAGACGCCCGCCGAGGAGGTGCCCGGGGGAGGCACCCTCACGGTGGACGCCCATACCGCCGTCGTGCTGCAGGCCCCCGACGGGGCATGACCGGGTTGACATAAACCGCCCGAACGTCACCTAGCCGCTCCCCGATCGATACGCTGTTGCCTGCAGCGTGCTCGTTACAGGAGAGGGCGAATATGTCAAGGACAGTGGTGGTTGGCGCCTCGAGCGGACTCGGGCGCTGCATCGGCGTCGGCCTGGCGCAGCGCGGCGATCAGGTGGCGCTGCTCGCCCGGCGCCGCGAGCGCATCGAGGCCGCGGCGAACGAGGCCGGGCCCGGCGCGATCGCCATCGAATGCGACGTCACCGACGAGGCGTCCTGCCGGTCGGCGATCGGCGCCGCCGCGGACGCGTTCGTTGGGATCGACAACCTCGTGTACACCCCCGCCATCGGCCCGCTGGTCCGCATGGTCGACACCGATGCCGAGACGTGGCGGCGCGTCTTCGACACCAACGTGATCGGCGCGGCGCTGGTCACGGCCGCGGCGGTGCCACACCTGACCGAGTCGGCGGGCAAGGTGGTGTACCTGGCCTCCGACGCGGGCACGTACGGCCCGCCCTGGCCGGGTCTGGGGGCGTACGGCGTCAGCAAGGCGGCCCTCGAGCGGCTCGTCGAGGCGTGGCGCGCCGAACACCCCGACATCGGCTTCACCAACCTGATCGTGGGGGAGTGCGGAGGCGGCGAGGGCGACGCGGCGACGGGCATGACCACCGGCTGGGACATGGACCTCGCCATGAAGGCCGCCCCGCTGTGGGCCTCCCGCGGCTGCATGCCCGGCAAGCTGATGCCGGTCGAGGACCTCATCGACGTGGTGCACACGATCCTGCGCACCAACGCGACGACGTCGATGCCGCTGGTGGTGGCGCGCGGCGCCCCGGCCAGCCCCCCGGCGTTCGCGGAGACCGCCCAGTCCTAGACGCCCAACTTCTCGCGGGCCTTGTCGAGCAGGAAGCGCCCGTTCGACACCGGGCGGAACGCGCGCGCGGCGTCGGTGAGGGCGTCGCGGGATTCCGGCGTCAGCTCGATGTCGGCGGCGGCGACGTTGAACTCGAGCTGCTCGAGGCTGGAAGCGCCGGGGATGGCCACCACGCCCGGCAGGCTGATCAGCCAGGCCAGCGCCACCTGCGCCGGCTTGGCGCCGACCTGCGCCGCGACGTCACGCAACGTCTGAAGCAGCGGCTCGATGCGGCGCAGGTTCTCGGTGCCGAAGTAGCGGTTCACCGCTCGAATGCCGCCGGGACGGTTGTCCACGCCGTACTTGCCGCCCAGCAGGCCCTGCTCGAGCGGGCTCCAGGCGATCACGATGCGGCCCTCGCGCTCGGCGAAGGGCACCAGATCCTCCAGCGCGCCGGAGTGGGCGAGCGAGAAGTGCACCTGGTTGCTGATCACCGGCCGCCCGAGCGCGGCGTCGGCCTTTCGCCACCGCTCCAGCGAGTAGTTGGAGACGCCGGCCGCGCCGATCTTGCCCTCGTCGAGCAGGTCGCGCATGCCGGGCATGATCACCGAGTCGGGGACCACCGGATTGGGCTGGTGGATCTGGTAGAGCGGGATGCGGTCGAGTCCCAGCCGCCGCGCGCTGGCCTGCTCGCGCTGCTTGATGACGACGGGGAAGGGGGCCACGGGCATGATCTTGCTGGCCACCGCGACCTCTGCGCGCTCGTCGCCGAGCGCCTCGCCCAGGATCCGCTCGCTCTTACCCAGCCCGTACACCTCGGCGGTGTCGAACAGCGTCACGCCCAGGGCGCGGGCGCGCTGCACGATGTCGCGCGCGGCGCCGGAGGCGTAGCCCTCGCCGTAGCCCCACTCGCGCGATCCGAACTGCCATGTGCCCAGGCCGATTCGGCTGACCCGTCCGACTCCGTCGACGTCGAGATATTTCATGCGTCCCACCCTAGGAGATCCCTACCCGGGGATCTTGTTCAGCGCGGCGGTGGCGATGCTCACGGCCGATTGCCGTGGCTTGGCGCCGTCGGTGGTGCCGCTGTACGACACGTACAGGTCGACCACGACGTTGGCCTTGGCCGCGACGGCGCGGGCGGAGCGCACCTGCAGGCCCTTGGGCGTCAGGTCCAACGCGGTGACGCCGCTGCCGGCGTCGGTGGGCTCGCCCAGCGCGAAGGGAATGGCCCCCGCCTCGGGGATCGTCACGCTCACCGTCGTGCCGCCGCACCGGCGCCACCCGTCCAAAAGCTTCGCCAGCTGCGATTGCGCGGCCGGCGCATCGCGAAACGCCGCCACGGCCTCGATGACCTGGACCGACTTGAGCAGGGTGCGGGTGTCGGAGAATTCCGCCGCGCGGTAGCCGAAGATGGCGTCGACGTTGTACGCGTCCGGGGTCCCGGGGGCGATGCTTCCCCAGCACTCCGGACGGTCGATGGTTCCCTCCCGGTCGGACCTGCTGGGATGGTCCCACGTCTGGCCCGTCTCGAGGTTCTGGTCGTCGGTGATGGTCTTCAGCTCCCCGAGGCTGGGCAGGACCGTGGCGATGGCGTCCGGCGCGACGGTCGGCCCCGCGGGCGCCGCGGGAGTGGTGGCCGGTGTCGCCGAACGAGTCGGGGTGGACGGCAGCGCGGCCAGGGTGGCCCAGGCGACCAGGGCGAGGACGGCGAGGCCGATGATCGCGTAGGACAGCGCCAGCGCGGCCAGCGCGCGGTTTCGGCCGAGTTCGCCCGTTCGGCGGATCTGCCCGAGTGCCAGGTGTCCCAGCACGGCGCCGACGGGTGGGGACGCGAAGGCGAACACCAGCGACTGCGTGGCCATCGCGTTGACCGGCGGGCGGTACGGCTCTGGGGGCGGCGGCGGCAAGACCGGCGGTTGTACCGGCGGGCCGGCGGGGGGCATGCGACCGAGCGGGTCGTAGCTGAGCGGGCCGTATCCGTAGGGATCTTGAGGATTCACGCCAGTGGCCTCCTTAGCCCGGCCTCTTGCCCCGAATGTAGCCGACCGGCCCGGCGCCGTCGAAGCGGCAATTTCTCTAAGTCCACGTTTGAGAAACCGGTGCCCGGGTACGTGCGCAGCGTGGGTTTTCTCGTCGAGTCGTGGCCAGAAAGCTGGCACCGCAGCCGGATGTTTCGAGTTCTGAGCCTCGGCGGGTACGTCGCCTTCGACCTGCCTCGGGTGGTGACCGGGTTGGGCGCGATCCTGCTCGTCGGCGTCGCCGCAACGCACGTCTACGTGTTGGCCACCCAGCCCGCTCAAGGGGCACTGCCCTGGTATCTCGCGGTGTACGCCGCCGCGGTGATCGCCGGTTGCCTGCTGGTCGGCCTCGCCTTATGGGTCGGCCGCAATCCCCATGTCGCACAGGTGGGTTGGTACTTCGGGAGCCTGCTTTCGGTCGTCGTGATCGGCGTCGACCTTCTCACCCGGGTCGTCTATCTGCCCGCGCTCACGGGAATGACCGGGCGGTGGGATTTCGCGCCGGCGTCGTTCGCGTTCGCGTTCGCGGGCGCATTCCTCGCACTGCACACCACGGTGCTGCTGGGCATCAATGTCGCCTATCCGCAGCGCCAGCTCTGGGAGGACTGAGCAGGCGCGTGACAACCCTCGACTACCCGGCGTGGCTGCGCATCGACCACTGGCTCAACGTGCTGTTCCTAACCCTGTTGCTGCGCAGCGGCATCGAGATTCTGTCCACGCATCCCAAGCTGTACTGGCGCGAGGACAGCAAGCCCGGCACCGAGTGGGCACGGTTCACCACGAAGACGATGCCGACCGACCGGCTCTACGACACTCTCGACGAGGAGGAGGACTACAGCCCGCTGGTCGCCCTGCCCGGCCACAAGAAGCTCGGCATGGGCCGGCACTGGCATTTCATCTCGGTGATCGGCTGGGTGCTGGTCGGGCTGTCCTACTACGTGCTGCTGTTCGCCACCGGCCAGTGGCATCGCTACTGGCCCCAGTCGTGGGCGACCTTCGTCGAGGCCGGCAACGACATCCTGACCTATGCGACGTTCAACCTGCCCCCGCTGCTGCCCAACGAACCGCTGGACGCCATCCAGAAGCTGACCTATGCGGGCGTCGTTTTTCTGCTCGCCCCGTTCCAAATCCTCACCGGCGCGGCGCAATCCCCCGCGATCGAGGCGCGGTTTCCCTGGTTCGTGCGGCTCTGGGGCGGCCGGCAATCCGCGCGCAGCCTGCACTTCCTCGGGCTGGTGGCGTTTTTGGTGTTCATCGTGATCCACGTGTCGATGGTCTTCTTCTGGGGCTGGGGGCAACTCAACGCGTCGATGATCTTCGGCTCCGTCCGCAACGTCACGCTCGCAATCGTGTTGTCGTTCGTGATCATCGGCGCGATCGTCGCCATCCACGTCGCGGCCACCGTGTGGAGCCTGCGCAAGCCGGTCCAGGTTCGCCGCATCCTCGGCGCCGTCATCACCCGGGCGCGGCTGATCCTGCTGCGCCCGTTGGACTCCCGGCAGGACTATCCGGAACGGATGCTGTCCGAAGAACACCGGGTCAACGGCAAACCGCCGTGCTCGACCGAGTACAAGGTGATGGCGGTGCACAATTTCGTCGACTGGCGGTTGCGGGTCGGTGGGCTCGTCGAGGAGCCGATGACGTTCGACCTGGCCGCGTTGCGGGCGCTGGCCGAGCCGCAGCGGCAACGGGTTTTGCACAACTGCGTGCAGGGCTGGACGAGCATCGGCGAGTGGACGGGCCTGTCGCTTGCCGCCCTGGCCGACCGGGTGCGTCCGCTCCCGCAGGCGCGCTACCTGTGTCTGCTGACGATGCAGGACACCGGCCGCGACGAACCGAGCGCGGAGGGCGAGGGGCAGTTCTACGAGGTGATGGATCTCGAACTGGCCTACAAGCCGCAGACGATCCTGGCGTACGAGATGAACGGAAAGCCGTTGCCCATCAAGCACGGCGCGCCGCTGCGCCTGCGGGTGGAGACCCAGGTCGGCTTCAAGATGGCCAAGTGGATCAGCGCGATCGAGTTCGTCGACGACCACCGCGGCATCGGCTACGGTCTGGGCGGCTGGCGAGAGGACAACGTGCATTACGACAAGGATGTGGAGATCTAGACATGACCGCCGACGCGATGGTGCGCCCGGAGCTGATCGCCCTCGACGCGACCGCCCGCGAACGGGTCAGCGAACAGATCGCGGCCAAGGGCGGCTACTGCGAATGCTGCGGCGCAACGGGTTTCGACGTCGGCGACGCCCTGTTTCTCGGCTTCCTCTTCCTCGACGAGGAGCGCGACGCGTACATGATCGCGCTGACCTGTCGCAACCCGGACTGCGCCAAGCCGCGGACCGGAATCGTCTTGAGCGCCAGGGACTTTCTCAGTGACGGCTCCGCGGACGAAAACGCTTCGCCCTCGGGGGCGAGCCCTCGGTGAAGTTCGGTTCGGCCAGCCGGAACCGCTCGATCAGGTGCGACAGCGAGCGCAGCTCGTGGCGCAACGCGGCAAAGGTGCGCTCGTCGGCGTCCGTGAGCCGGCCCAGCGAGCTGTAGTGCACCAGGCGTCGCAGCCGGCCGGCCAGCACCGTGCCCCACCGGATGCTGAAGTCGTAGCGTTGCCCTTCGCTGATCGGCGCCTCGTCGTCCTGCTTGGCTAGGTCCTTGAGCGCCCTGATCTGGCCGGCGATCAGCTCGACGTCGCCGTCGATGTCGACCGCTGCAGCCGCCCGGGCGGGATTTCGTGTCGCGCTCATCGTTTTCTCCCTTGCGTTACAGGTGCGGCTTGGCGACGCTGACCACGTAGGGCGTGTCGGCCAAAGTCAGGTATATGCGGTGGGGCCCGATGGCCATGCCCGAGGGGCGCGCGGATTGTGCGGCGCCGCCGGGCAGGGCCGACCGGTAGTTGGTCACGCGGATCACCGGAATGGTCTGGTCCGGAAAGCCGGTGAAGCTGTTGGCCTCCAGCGTGACGATTTCGTGGTCTGTGGCCGCGTAGATGCGGGTGTCGTCGGTGCCGACTTCGCGGATCGGCGACGGCAGCCGTGCGCTGGCCAGTATCAGCATTCCCCTGCCGCCGCGGCGCGAGTCGACGGCGTAGAGCGTGCTGCTGTCGTGGCCGGCCACATAGTTGCGGGTGTCCGCCGCGCCGTCGCCGGCCGAGACCGCGACGTCCATGCCCAGCGAGCCACGTTGTTGCGGTGGCGACGAGAAGCCTTCGTAATAGCGGATTCCCGACGGCGCGTAGACGTGATAGTCGATCTTTCGCCCGCGATTGGCGCCGTCGATGCTGTCCGCGGGCGCCTCGCCGATCGGTGCGGTGGGCAGCTTCCGCAAGCCGTACTGGTCCACCGGCGTCACCGCCGTCCCGTCCGCCGAGAGGGCGAGCAAGATCCGCATCCCGGCGTCCTCGGCCAGGTATGCCGGGGCGGGGCCGGCGTCGAAATCCGCGGTCTGGCGCAGGCTTTCCAGGTCGACGGCGGCCACCTTGCCGCGCTGCGGTTGCGGGACGAACACGATTCGGTCGTCCTTCTGGCTGATCTGCAGGTTGCGGCCCACCGGCATCGGCGCGGACAGCCGCGTGTTCGCGTCGCCGGGACGGGCGCCGGCGGTCACCGCGGCCAGCCGGTTGTCGTCGGTGATCGCGACCAGGGCGTGCGTGCGATATGACCAGACCGGTTGCCGCAGCGTCGCGCCCACGTGCCACAGCGCCACCTCGGGGGCGCTCTCCAACGACGTGCCGGGCGCCGCGCAACCCGGCGCCGCCGTGACCGCGCCCAAGGCCAAGGCCGCGCCCAGGCGTCGCATCCGTCGAGACCAGCGGCTCATTTCGGAGAATTACCCCAAACCGCGCACCTCACACGCCTTTTTGTGGCGGCGACGCGCGCCGTTTGGTGCCCGCGTGCCTCGGGTAGCCGCTAGGGAGCGCGCAACAGCCCGCGCGCTGATGAATAAAGCAGATGGGAGGGACACCATGGCAGAGAACGCCATCAAGTCACGCTCCGATGTGGTCGACTTTCTGGTCGGTCAGCACGAGCAGATCAAGTCGATGTTCGCCGAAACGTTGTCGGCCTCGGGTAAAGAGCGGGAGAAGGCCTTCGTCGGGCTGCGGCGACTGCTCGCGGTGCACGAAACGGCGGAGGAGGAGATCGTTCACCCGCGCGCCAAGCGGAAGATCGCCGATGGCGCCGCGGTGGTGGAGAAGCGCCTGGAGGAGGAGCACGAGGCCAAGACGGTCTTGCAGAAGCTCGAGAAGCTCGACGTCGACAGCGAGGAATTCACCCGTCACCTGACGGAACTCCGTGACGCCGTGATCGATCACGCCGAGCACGAGGAGAAAGACGAGTTCGCCAAGCTGAGCGAGGAATTGAGCGAGGACGAGTTGGCCAGGATGGGCCGCGCGGCCAAGCTCGCCGAGGCGATCGCGCCCACCCGGCCGCACGCCGGCGTCGAGTCCCAGGCGGCCAACCTGACCGCGGGCCCCTTCGCGGCGATGATGGACCGGGCCCGTGACGCCATCATGGGCAAGGGCTGATCATGGCCTGAATCATGGCCGCTCCCAAGACCAGCGCCGCGCGCTACCTGCCGCAGGACCGCGGGCTGGATTCGCTGAAAACCGCGGCCGAGCGCTGCCACGGCTGCCCGTTGTTCGCCGACGCCACCCAGACGGTGTTCGGCCACGGGCACCGTGGCGCGCCCATCATGCTGGTCGGAGAGCAGCCGGGGGACCAGGAGGACCGCGCCGGCCTGCCGTTCGTGGGGCCCGCGGGGCGGCTGCTCGCCCGCGCGCTCGACGACGCCGGGATTGATCCGACGCTGGCGTATCAGACCAACGCCGTCAAGCACTTCAAGTTCACCCGCAAGGGCGGCAAGCGCCGCATCCACCAGAAGCCGAGCCGCACCGAGGTCGTCGCGTGCCGCCCCTGGCTCATCGCCGAGATCGAGGCGGTGGGCCCGCGGGTGATCGTCTGCCTCGGTGCGACGGCCGCGCAATCGCTTCTGGGAGCGAGCTTTCGGGTTTCCGCCCAGCGCGGCGAGGTCATCCAGCTGCCTGCCGCGGTCGATGTCGACGTGACGCCCGAGCCGATCCTGGTCGCGACCGTGCACCCGTCGTCGGTGCTGCGCGACCGCAGCGACTCCCACGACGAGGCCTACCAGCTATTCGTCGACGATTTGCGCAGCGCGCGTTCGGCGCTCGGTTAGGGCTCGGTTAGGGCTCGGTTAAGGCTCGGTTAGAGCGCCCGCCAGGACCTGTGCGACATGCATCGGGCGCCGGTCGGTGGCGAGCGCGCGAATCTGGGTGCGGCAACTGAATCCGTCTGCCAGCACCAGCGCGTCGGCGTCGGCGTCGCGCAGGGCCGGTATCAGCTTGTCCTCGGCGCACGCCACCGAGACGTCGTAGTGACCCTTCTCGAAGCCGAAATTGCCCGCCAGGCCGCAACATCCGGCGTCGAGGACGTCCACGTCTACGCCGGCATCGGCGAGCATCTTGCGGTCCTTGGTGTAGCCCAGGATCGCGTGCTGGTGGCAATGCTGTTGAACCACCGCGTGTGCGCCGATCTGGGGCGGCTCCCAGTCGGGCGCCTTTTCGGCCAGCAACTCGCCGAGCGTGCGGGTTTGCTTGGCCAGCCGGTGCGCGTCCTCGTCGCCGAACAGCAGCTCGGGCAGATCCGACCGGAAGACCGCGGCGCAGCTGGGCTCCAGGACCACCACCGGTGTGCTCGTCCGCAGCGCCGGACGCAGCGTCGTAAGCGTGCGCCGCAGAACGCGTTTGGCGACCTTGAGCTGCCCGGTGGAGATCCAGGTCAGCCCGCAGCACACGGTGCGTTGCGGCACCTCGACCTCGAACCCGGCCGCCTCCAGCACGGCCACGGCGGCCTTGCCGACGTCGGGTTCGAAGTTGTTGACGAAGCTGTCCGGCCACAGCACCACCCGCCCCCTTGCCGGCGCGGCGGCCGGGGTGTGCTGACGGAACCACGCGGTGAACCGTTCGTCGGCGAAGCGGGGCAACTCGCGCTGGAGGTCGATGCCGCCGACCTTCTTGAGCAGTGTCGACGACCCGGGCGCGTGCGCGACGGTGTTGAGCGCGCGCGGCGCCACCGCGGCCAGGCGCGCCCACAACGGGATCCAGCCCATCGAGTAGTGCGCCATCGGCCGGAAGCGGCCCCGATAGTGGTGGAACAGGAACTCGGCCTTGTAGGTCGCCATGTCGACGTCGACGGGGCAGTCGCTGCGGCAGCCCTTGCACGCCAGGCACAGATCCAGTGCGTCGTGCACCTCGGTGGAGCGCCAGCCGTCGGTGATGACGTCGCCCTGCAGCATCTCGAACAGCAGGCGCGCCCGCCCGCGGGTGGAGTGCTCCTCCTCGCCGGTGGCTCGGTAGCTGGGGCACATCACGCCGGATTCGTGTCCGCGGCACTTGCCGACCCCGACGCAGCGCGCGGCCGCCCGCGAGAACCGGTGGTCGTCGTCGGGATAGGCGAACATGACCTTGGGTTCGGCCGGGCGGTAATCCACGCCGAAGCGCAGGTTCTCGTCGAGCCGGTAGGGGTGCACGACCTTGCCGGGATTCATCCGGTTGTCCGGATCGAACAGCGCCTTGGTCTGCTCGAAGGCTTTGACCACGCTCTCGCCGAACATGATCGACAGCAGCTCGCCGCGGGATTGGCCGTCGCCGTGCTCGCCGGACAGCGAGCCGCCGTAATCCACCACCAGCCGCGCCGAATCCTCCACGAAGGCGCGGTATTTGGCGATGCCCTCGGCGGTCCGCAGCACGAACGGGATGCGGGTGTGCACGCAGCCCTGGCCGAAGTGGCCGTACAACGACGCGCTGGCGTAGTCGTAGCGCTCGAGCAGCTTGCGGAAATCCCTCAGGTAGTCGCCCAGCCGATCGGGCGGCACGGCCGCGTCCTCCCACCCCTCGTGGGTTTCGGGCTCGTTGAGCGGGTAAGCGGTGGCGCCCAGGCCGGCCTCGCGAGCGGCCCAGACCTCCTCCTTGCGCTGGGGGTCGTCCAGCACGGTGGCTTCGGTGTGCACGTGCTTTTGCAAGGCGTGGATCATCGACTTGGCCTTGCGGTCGGCGTCGTCCTGGTCGTCGCCGTCGATCTGGACCATCAGCCAAGCGTTGCCGTCGGGCAGCTGGCGCAGCGCCTTCTCGGCCAGCCGCCGCGAATGCTCGAGCTCGACCAGGCGGTCATCCAGGCCCTCCAGCGCCGCGGGGTTGTGCTCGAGCACGGCCGGCACGGCATCGGCGGCGGCCCCGATGTCGTCGAAGCCGAGCACCACCAGCGCGGTCGCGGCCGGCGGCCGGACCAGCTGCAGCTCCGCGCGCAGCACCGTGACGAGCGTGCTCTCCGAGCCCACCAGCGCCTTCGCGACGTGAAAGCCGTTCTCCGGCAACAACGAATCGAGGTTGTACCCCGAGACGCGCCGCGGGATGTCCGGATAGCGCGCCCGGATCTCGTCGGCGTGCCGCTCGGCGATTGTCTTGAGGCCGCGATAGATCTCGGCCCTGCGGCCGCCTTCGTCGAGGATGCGGCGGAACTCGTCGTCGCCGGTCGGCCCGACCCACATCCGCAGGCCGTCGTAGGTCACCACCTCGAGGCGGCGCACCGAATCGACCATCTTGCCGTACGCCTGGGCGCTGGAGCCGCAGGAGTTGTTGCCGATCATCCCGCCGATGGCGCAGCTGACGTGGGTGGAGGGTTTCGGGCCCACCATCCAGTTCGCCGACTTCAGGCGGTCGTTGAGGACGTCGAGCTTGATGCCCGGCTCCACCACGGCGATTCCGGCGTCGGTGTCGACCGACCCGATCCGCGTGCAGTACTTGCTCCAGTCGATGACCACCGCGGCATTACAGGACTGCCCGGCCAGGCTGGTGCCGCCGCCGCGCGACAAGACCGGCACCTCGTGGCGGCGGCACACGCCGATCGCGTCCGCGCCGGCCGACGGGGTGCGCGGGACCACCACCCCGATGGGCACCTGCCGGTAGTTGGAGGCGTCGGTCGAGTAGGTCGCGCGCGACCCGGGGTCGAACCGGATTTCGCCGTCGACCTCGGCGCGCAGATCGGCCGCCAGCGATTCGAACAACGTGGGCGTTCGGGTCCCAGCCATCGCTCGGCCCGCCCGTCAATTCTTCTTGTGCGGCAAGAACTCCTGTGCCTTCGTCTTCAGGCCAACCTTGACGAAGCCCACCCGGTCCTCGTCGCCGGACAGCACCGCCGCGGTGGCCGCCTTGAACTGGTCCCAGGTGGCGTGCGGGGGAATCGGCGGCATGTTCGGGTCGGTGTAGATGTCGAGCACGGTGGGGCGGTCCGCCGACAGCGCGTTGCGCCACGCGTCGCCGAGTTCGTCCGGGTCCTTGAGGGCCATCGCGTTGAGGCCGAGGCTGGCCGCGAACGCGGCGAAGTCGACGTCGGGAAGGGTCTGCGACTCCGCGAATTTCGGCGAGCCGGCCATCGCGCGCATCTCCCAGGTGACCTGGTTCAGGTCGTTGTTGTGCAGGATCGCCACGATCAGCCGCGGGTCACCCCACTCGCGCCAGTAGTGCTTGATCGTGATCAGCTCGGCCATGCCGTTCATCTGCATCGCGCCGTCGCCGACGAACGCGATGACCGGCCGGTGCGGGTGGGCGAACTTGGCGCCGATCGCGTAGGGGACGCCGGGCCCCATGGTCGCCAGGGTGCCCGACAGTGACCCGCGGATGTTGCCGCGGAACTTCAGTTGGCGCGCATACCAGTTGGCCGCCGATCCCGAATCGGCGGTGACGATGGCGTCGTCGGGCAGCATGGGGGACAGCTCGGAGAACGGCCGCATCGGGTTGATCGGGTCGGCGCTGACCTTCGCCTCCATGTCCATGGTTTCCCACCAGCGCGCCACGTTGGCCTCGATGGTGTCGCGCCAGGCGCGGTCCTCCTTGTGGCGCAGGTGCGGGATGAGGGCCCGCAGCGCGGCCTTCGCGTCGGCAACCAGGTTCACCTCGTAGGGGTAGCGCATGCCGATGAAGCGGCCGTCGATGTCGATCTGCACGGCGCGGCACTGATCGAAGCCCGGTAGGAACTGGGTGTAGGGAAAGCTGGACCCGACCGTGAGCAGGGTGTCGCAGTCGCGCATCAGCTCGTAGCTCGGCCGGGTGCCCAGCAGCCCGATCGAGCCGGTGACCCAGGGCAATTCGTCGCTCAACACGTCCTTGCCCAACAGCGCCTTGGCCGCGCCGGCCCCGAGTAGATCGGCAACCTCGGCCAGCTCCTCGCGAGCCCCACTGGCGCCGTTGCCCACGAGCATGGCAACCCGTTTCCCGGCGTTGAGCACGTCGGCCGCACGGCGGATCGCCGCGTCGTCGGGGGAGACCGCCGGCCATTCGATGCCCAGGCTCGACGGCACCATCTTGAACGCGTGCGTGGGCGGCGAGTACTCCAGCTCCTGCACGTCGGACGGGATGATCAGCGCCGTCGGCGCCCGCTGCGCCATGGCCACCCGGATCGCGCGGTCCAGCACGTTGGGCAATTGCTCTGGGACGGTGACCATTTGGACGTAGTCGCTGGCGACGTCCTTGAACAGGCTCAGCAGGTCGACCTCCTGCTGATAGGACCCGCCCATGGCGCTGCGGTTGGTCTGACCGACGATGGCCACCACCGGAACGTGGTCGAGCTTGGCGTCGTAGAGGCCGTTGAGCAGATGGATGGCGCCGGGACCCGAGGTGGCCATGCATATCCCGACCCGGTCGGTGAACTTCGCGTAGCCCACCGCCTCGAAGGCGCTCATCTCCTCGTGCCGCGACTGGATGAACATGGGCTTGTTGTCGGCGCGCCCGAACGCGGCGAGGATCCCGTTGATGCCGTCGCCGGGGAACGCGAACACGTGCTCGACTCCCCACGCGCGCAACCGCTCCAGCAGATAGTCCGAAACCTCTTGCTTAGACATTCAATGCCCTCCTCGACAGACGTTGGGGTGTCGTTGGGCGCGCGATTCTTTGCCCGCGTCGGCTTGCTCGCCGCGCCGAACGGGACCGGATCGCCATGGGTTCGACTTTCCGGGCGGCTTTCCGGGCAGCGCCTTCAGGCGTGCTCCGGCGCACAAATCAGCGCATACCCGAATTCGCGGTCCTTATTCCTGGGCGCTCGCTGGGAGTTTGTTGGGTTCGGCGGGCCGGGCGTCAAAACCCGGACGGCGTCCCGTTTCCCAGGTAGGGCAGACCTGCGTCCCGCACCGCGGCCGGGTCGAGCGCGTTGCGGGCGTCCAGGACGACCGCCAGCGGGGCGTCCCGCGCGATCGCGTGCCAATCGAGGCCGCGGAACTCTGGCCACTCGGTCAGCACGACGATCGCCTCCGCCGCCTTGGCGGCACGATACGGCTCGTCGACGGCGGTCACCTTGGCCTGTCGGAGGGCGGCGGGATCGATGGCGGAAAGCTGTGGGTCGTAGCCCATCACCTGGGCGCCGTCCTCCGCGAATTTCAGGCAGGCGGCGAGTGCGGGGGAATCGCGGGTGTCGCTGGTGGCGGCCTTGAACGTCAACCCCAGCGCGGTGATCCGGCAGCCTGCCAACGGCCGGCCCATCCTGCGCCGCAGGGCGGTGGCGATCCGACCCGACTGAGCGGTGTTGGTGCGCCGCGCCGCCTCGACCTCGGCGAAGGAAACGCCGTGCCCGCGCGCCGTGTGCAGCAGCGCCGCGGTGTCCTTGGGCAGGCAGGAACCGCCCCAGCCCGGCCCGGGCCGCAAGAACTCCGGTCCGATCCGCCGGTCGGCACCCATACAACCGGTGACGTCGTCGATGTCGGCGCCCACCCGCGCGCAGAGGGCGGCCAGCGAGTTCGCGTACGAGAGTTTGACGGCCAGGAACGCGTTGCTGGCGTACTTGGCAAGTTCGGCGCTCTCCGGGCTCATGCGCAGTACCGGCTCCGATCCGAGCCCATACGAGCGTTGCACCACCTGGGCCGCCGATTCGTCCTCGGTGCCGATGACCAGCCGGTCGGGGTGACAGAAGTCGTGCACGGCCCGGCCCTCTCGGAGGAACTCCGGCGTGGATACGACGCGAATCCCGTTGTTGCGCAGGCAGTTTGACATGGCCGAAGTGGTACCGACCGGAACCGTCGACTTCAGCGCGACGATGGCGCCCGGCCGCAGGACGGCGCCGAGGCGGTCGACCACCGACCGCACCGCCGTCAGCTCGGCCCGCCCGTCGTCGGCGCTCGGGGTGGGGACGCAGACGAACACGACGTCGCGGTCGGCAAGCGCGCCGAAGTCGGCGCTGAAGGTCAGCAGCCCGCGGGCGAGCCCGTCGCGCAGCAGGTCTGGCAGCTCCGGCTCGTCGATCACCGGGATGCCGGCCGCCAGTCGTCGCACCCGGTCGGGGTCGATGTCCACCGCGACGGTGTTCAGGCCCTGCCGGGCGACGCAGACGGCGGTGGTCAAACCGACGTAGCCGACGCCCACCACGCCGACGCGTGGCCCGCCGGTCATGCCCTCTCCCTTAAGATTTGGCGGGCCGCCGCCAGCACCCTGTCCACCGTGATCATGAGCAGCCCTTCGTGCGGTGCGTCGGCGTGCGGATCGCCGACCCCGCCCGCCCACAGCGCGAGATGGGGGGCCGGACCGCGTGGCCCCCACCGGCCGGGGGCGGTGGGACCGAACAGCACCACCGACGCGGTGCCGGTCGCGGCGGCCAGATGCGCGACGCCGGTGTCGCCGCAGATCACCATGCGGCTGTCGCATATCAACGCGGTCAGCGCGGTCAGGTCCAGCAGCCCGGCCACCACCGAGGTCCGCGGCAGCCGGGCCGCCCGGGCGACCTCATGGGCGAGAGCGAATTCGCTCGCCGATCCGGTGACCACGATTTCGCATCCCTCGTCGCGCAGCGCGGCCGCGACCGCGGCGAACCGCTCCGGCGGCCACTGCCGCGCCCGTGCGGAGGCCCCCGGATGGATCACCACCGCGCCGATCCGGTCGGGATCGATCGGGGGCCGCGGCAGGGTCACATCGCCGGACTCGCAACGGATTCCGGCCCACTCCAGCAGCGCGCACCAGCGATGCACCTCGTGGACGTCGGCGCGCCACGGCGGGCCGCCCAGGGCGGGGTGGCGCAGATGGCCGTGCGTGAGCACGTTCCGCGGCCGCCAGGTGAGCAGGTGATCGATGCTTTGCGGGCCGCAGCCGTGCAGGTTGATCGCCAGCTCGGGCGGCCGCGCCAGCGGGTGCAGGTCGCCCAGACAGGCGGTGGGCAACAGGTCGTCGACCGCGCCGGTGAGCAGCGCGAGCTCGCGGTAGCGGGTGGGCGCGGCGAGCATCACCCTGGCGTCGGGGTAGTGCCGGCGCAGCCCCCGCAGCGCGGGCACGGCCGTCAGTAGATCGCCGAGGCCGAGGGCGCGCAGCACCACGATGGTGTCGCAATCGACGGCGGTCTGGGTTTGCGCGCCCGAGTCGCGGCCTAGGGCCACGACGACTCCGTGGAGGCGCAGACCACCATCTCGCGCACCTCGCATCCGGCGGGCTGGGAGAGGGCGAAAAGCACCGTCTCCGCGACGTCTTCGGGCCGGTTGAGCTTGGCGTCAGCCGGCGGCTTGTACTGGTCGGGCCGCCCGTCGAAGAACGGGGTGTGCATGCCGCCGGGGACGAGCAGCGTCACACCGACCTCGCCGGCGAGTTCGGCCGCGAGAGCGCGGGTGAAGCCGACGACCCCGAACTTGGACGCGCAGTAGGCGGTGGCGTCACCGACCGCCTTGATGCCCAGCGTGGAGGCGCAGGTGACAATGCGCCCGCCGTTGGCCTTCAGATACGGCAGTGCGGCGCGGATGACGGCGGCGGTGCCGATCAGGTTGACGGCGACGACCTGCTCCCATTCCTTGGCCGGCACCTGTTCGAGCGTGCCGCAGGAGTCGATGCCCGCCGCAGTGAAGACACCGGTGATCCGGCCGCCCACCCGTTCGGCCAGCGACTCCACGGCGGCAGCGACGGCACTGGTGTCCGCCAGATCACAGGCCGCGTAGAGCACATCCGAGATTCCTGCGGCCGGCGGGTTCTTGTCCAGTACCAGCGGCACGCCGCCGCGCCGGGCCACCGCCGCCACGGTGGCGGCGCCGAGGCCGGAGGATCCGCCGGAGATCAGTACGCCTTCGAGCGATTGTGCCGTCATGTCAGTGCCTTTCAGTGCCTATTGGTGAGCGTCGCCGCGGCGATCAAACGGGAGGAGGAGTAGCCGGCCACGGTGGGCAGGATGGTCACGGTGCCGCCGTGGCGTTGCACCGTTTCGGCTTCGGGAAGCTCGGCGGCAACATAGTCGCCGCCCTTCACCCAGATGCCGGGACGCAGGGTGTCCAGCAGTCGCTCGGGGGTCGGCCCGTCGAAGATCGCGACGGCGTCGACGCACGCCAGCGCGGCCAGGACGCGCGCCCGGTCGACGTCGCGCATCACCGGCCGCCCGGCACCCTTGAGCGCGCGCACCGACGCGTCTGAATTGACCAGCACGATCAGCGCGTCGCCGAGCTCACGGGCCTGCCGAAGCAGCCGGACGTGCCCGGTGTGCAACAGGTCGAAGCACCCGCCGGTGGCCACCACGGTCCGCCCGTCGCGGCGCAGCCGTTCGGCCAGGGCGATCGCGTCAACCGCGGCGGTGTCCTCGAGTTGCGCTGCGGCGCTGAAGATGTCGGCGCCCTTGCGGGAAACCGGGGTTGAGACCGCGGCCGCGCCGCCGGCGGCGACGAAGCGGGCGGCGTCGGCGACCGCGGCTTGCACGGCGGCGACCGGGTCGGCCCCCGCACCCAGGGCAACGGCGGCCGCGACGGCGAACCGGTCCCCGGCCCCGCAGACGTCGGCCGCGCCCCTGGCCGCCTGGGAGGCTCGCTCGGGCACGCCGGCGTGCTGGGCCCGCCGCTGGCGACCGTGCACGCGCGCGCCCTGGGCGCCGCGGGTGATGCACACCGCGGCGGCGTCCCACTTGTCCAGCAGCACTTCTCCCGCATCGCCCCCGCTGTCGCCGCAAAACTGGTGCGCCTCTTCGTCGTTCGGGGTCACCAGCGCGCATCCCGGCACCGGCGGCGCGCCCCGCGGATGCGGATCCCAGACCACGGGCACGCGGGACGCCACACCGGACAGCGCCTCGCGCACGGCGGGCAGCGCGGTCACGCCCGCGCCGTAGTCGGCGACGCAGATCGCTCGGGCTCCCGCGAGGGCCTCCCTCACCTCGACGGGCAGCGGCCGGTTCAGGGGGGCGGCGTCGCCCCGATCCAGCCGAAGCATCGACTGACCCCGCGCCCGAATCCTCGTCTTGGTCACGGTCGTTCCGGTCATCGGCAGCGCAAGCACTTTGACGCCGGCGGCCGCGAGCAGCCCGCGCAGCTGCCGGCCGGCGTCGTCGGGGGCGATGCCGGTGATCAACGCCACGCCGGTCTCGGTCCTGGCCGCGAGCAGGGCCGCCAGCCCGGCACCCCCCGGCCGTCGTACGAGCCGTTCGGCGTCGACCACCGGCACCGGGGCCTCGGGGCTGAGCCGGGTCGCCGAGCCCAGCACGTCGATGTCGAGTATCGAGTCACCAATGACGACAAGCGGTTTGGCCGTCATGAAGCCGCCTCCCCCAGCAGCACGTCGTCGAGGGCCATGCACAATCCGTGAATCAGCATCAAGTGGATCTCCTGCACGGTGGCCGTGGTCGGGGCGTCGACGCAGATCGCCTCGTCGCACATCGCGGCCAGCACGTTGGGCTCCGGCCCGGTCAGCGCCCACGTCACCATCCCGATGCCCTGCGCCGTCTTCGTCGCGGACAGCACGTTTCGGCTGGTCCCACTGGTGGACAGGGACACCAGCACGTCGCCGGGCCGGCCGTGCGCCCGCACGCCGCGCGCGAACATCTCTTCGGTGCCGTAGTCGTTGACAATCGCGGTCATCGCCGACGTGTCGGCGTGTAATGCGATGGCGGACAGCGGCATTCGCTCCTCGCGAAAGCGGCCGACGATTTCGGCGGTGAGGTGCTGCGCCTCCGCCGCGCTGCCGCCGTTGCCGCAGGCGAGCAGTCGGCCCCCATTCGTCAGCACCCACGCCAGCTGCCGGCCCCACCTGCGCAGCCGGTCCGCCTCGGAGCTGGTGCGGCCCACCGCCTCGCGCAGCGCATCGAAGTGCACCTCGATCATCGCCTACCTCCCTCTTGCAATACCGCGTCGAGCAGTTCGGCGTCGCTGATGTGGTCCAGGCACGGGTGGCCCGGCACCGGACAGACCCGGGCGCGGGTGGCCCGACACGGCGCGAACTGATCGCCCAGCACCCGGACCCGGCGCCCGAAGGGGCGCCATTGCGCGACCGGCACCACGGGCGCGAACAGCGACACCACCGGCGCCCCGACCGCCGCGGCCAGGTGCGCGGGCCCGGTGTTGGGGACGACGACGACATCCGCCGCGGCGAACACCGCCGCGAGTTCGGCGAGGGTGGTCCGGCCGCCGAGGTCGATCGCGACATGGCCGGCGACGACGGCGGTCAGCTCGGCCTCGTCCGCGCCGCCGGTGACCACGACGCGGTAACCGGCGCCGGCCAGCGCGGCCACCATGGCCGCGCTGCGCGCCTGGCTCGGCCGCCGCGCCGGCACCGCGGCGCCCGGGTGGAACACCACGAACGGGCCAGGCGGGATCCGGCCCGGCGGCGGGCCGCAAGCGCGGATCCGCAGTGCGCCGTCGTCGCCGGCGGGCAACCGGCAGCCGGCCGCCTCAGCGAGGGACAGCGCCCGTCGCGGCTCGGGGATTCCGTCGGGCACGTGGTGCCGCAGATCCAGCAGGGTGCCGGGGTAGTCGGTGCAGATCGCGCCCACCCACGGCACCGACGCCATTCGGCACAACAGCGCCAGCGGCAGCGGCGACTGGTGAAACGACGTGAAGATGTAGACCCGGCCGGGGGCGATGTCGCGCAGCTGCTTGATCAGCGCGCCGACGTGGTCGGCGGTCAATTCGGGGGAGTCGAAATCCACCCAGGGCGCCTGCCATTCGACGATCTCGTCGACTCCGACGAGCAGTTCGGCGGCGTCGCGGCCGCGCGGTCCGGCCAGCATCACCACTCGGTCGTGGGAGTTGGCCACGGCGCGGACCGCCGGGCCGGTGATCAGCACGTCGCCGGCACTGTCCAGGCGGGCCACCACTGCGGTGTTGGAGGCGGTGTTCGACGCGGTGTTCACCGGCACTCCCGCAAGACCAAAGAAGCCGCTTGGCAAAGGGTTTCGGCGACCCGGGCGTGGGCGCGGGCGTGCTGGATTTCGGCGGGCAGCGTGCGCGCGGTGGGCACCAGCACGGCCGCCGCGTCGGCGGCCAGCGCGGCCTGGACATCGCCCCCGGTGTCGCCGATCAGCACGCACCGCTCGGGCGGCACCCCCAGCGCCTCGGCCGCCGCCAGGACCATCCCCGGTTCGGGTTTGCGGCACCGGCACCCGTCGGCCTCCCCGTGCACGCACACCTGCCAGGCGTCGAACGGGCCGAGGACCTCGTCGACCCGAGTGTTGACGGCGGTGAGCTGCTCCGGGCTGATCAGGCCGCGCGCCACGCCGGACTGGTTCGTCACGACCGCCAGCAGCAGGCCCCGCCGGCGCAGGCGAGCCAGGGCGCGGCCGGCGCCATGGGTGGGCCGCACGCCCGCCGGGTCGTTGAGGTAGGGCTCGTCGACGATCAGGGTGTCGTCGCGGTCGAGCAGCACCGCCAGCGGCGGGTCGCGCCGGGCCCGGCGAAACTCCCATTCGCCGGCCAGCCGGTGCGCGACCGCGGCCGGCGGTATCGCGGCGCTGGTGGCCGAAAGCCGAAGCGCCTCAGCGGCAGACCGCGGTCCGTCGCGCCACCGCCGCGCCGCGAATTCGGCAGTGAGCGCCAGCCACAACGCTGCCGCCGCACCGGCAAGTCTGCCGCGGCGCGTGAGGGCGGCGGCGACCGCGACGCCACCGGCCGCGGTGGTGGCGAGGTGCGCCGGCATCCGGCCCGGTCCCTCGCCGATCTTGGCCCGCCAGGACCTTCCGTGCTTGCGGCGCATCAGGGCGTTGTCTCGGTTGCCGACCTGCGCGCGCACGCTCGACCGCCAGGTGCTCCGGGCGACCGGATGGGTGCAGCGACGCTCGCCGCGCACGATCCGTCCGCCGGCCTCGGTGATCCGCAGCGCCAGGTCCGAGTCCTCGCGGTAGGCGCGCGGGAACCGCTCGTCGAACCCGCCGACCGCGACCAGCATGTCGCGGCGGAACGCCATGTCGGCGGTGATCCACCGCGCCTGGGCCAGCCGGAGGGTTCGGCGCTCGTCGTCGGTGGGCGGCCGCGAGGCCGGTGCCGGCACCTCGATCACCGCCTGCGAGCCGGCCGCGCCGGCCGCCTCGGCGGCTCGCAGGTCGGCGGCCAGCGCCGAGGTCCACCGCGAATCCGGGAGCACGTCGTCGTCGAGGAAGCACACCCAGCGCGCGCCGGTGGCGCGCCACCCGGTGTTGCGGGCGGCCGCCGGGCCGCGCCCGCCGCTGCGCAACACCCGCACCGGCAGGCCGGCGGGGACGGGAGGGTCGGTGGCCGCGCCGGGCCGGTCGTCGACCAGCACCACCTCGGCGGGTGCCGGACCGGTGCCGCGCTGCAGCGCAACCAGCAAGCGGCGCAAGGATTCCCGACCCACCGTCGGCACCACGATGGCATAGTCGACGGCGGAGTCGATGGCGTAGTCGATGGCGGAGTCCGGCTGGGCGGCCGTCATCGCTGCCGCCAGACCAGGTAGGGGCCGACGGCCAGCACGTCGATGGGCGAACTGCCGAAGACCTCGAGCGCGTCGCGCGGGGTGTCGACCATCGGGCGCCCGGCGGTGTTGAAGCTGGTGTTGACCACCACCGGGACCCCGGTGCGCTCGGCGAAGCGGCTGATCGTCGCGTGCAGGCGCGGGTTCGCCTCCGCATCGACGGTTTGAATGCGCGCGGTGCCGTCGACGTGGGTGACCGCGGGGATGCGCTCTCGCCAGTCGGCGGCGACGTCGTGCACGAACAGCATGTAGGGGCTGGGAAGTGGCCCGCGAGAGAAGATTTCGCCGGCGCGCTCGGCGAGCACCATCGGGGCGACCGGCCGGAATTGCTCGCGGCCCTTGACTGCGTTGAGGCGCTCCAGGTTGGCGGCGTGCCGCGGATCGGCCAGCAGCGAGCGGCCGCCGAGCGCCCGCGGCCCGAATTCGGCGCGCCCCTGGAACCATCCCACCAACCGGTTGTCGGCCAGCGCGTCGCCGATCGCCGCGGCCAGATCGGTGGGGCGCCGGTAGGCGACGGCCGCGTCGTCGAGCGTCGCCCGGATCTGCTCGTCGGACCACCCGCGGCCCAGCTGCGCCGTGGGCATCGGGGCGATTGGCTCGCCGAACGCGGCGGCCAGGCTGAGCGCCGCTCCCAGCGCCGTGCCGGAATCGCCGGCGGCCGGCTGAACCCAGACGCGCTCGAAGCCCGACTCCGCGTGGATGCGGGTGTTGGCAACGCAATTCAGCGCCACCCCGCCGGCCAGGCACAGCGCGTCGCCGTCGGTGCGGTCGCGCAGCCAGGCCACCAGGCCGAGCAGCACGTCCTCGACGACGCGCTGCACGCTGCAGGCCAGGTCGGCGTGCACGGGATCGAGTGCGGGTTCATGGGGCCGGCGTGCGGGCGCAAGCCGTTCCCAGTCGATCGGCTCGGTGCGAAACCCGCCGTCGGCGCAGGCGTACACCCGCTCGCGCAGGGCGTCGGCGAACCGCGGGCTGCCGTAGGAGGCCATCGCCATCACCTTGTATTCGTCGCTGGAACGCGCGAAACCCAGGTGTTCCGTGAGGCTTTCGTAAAGCAACCCCAGCGAGTGCGGCAGCGCCTGGGAGGCCAGGACGTCGAGCTTGTGGTCGCGGTAGACCCCGGCGAGCATCGAGGTGCGTTCGCCGCGCCCGTCGACCACCAGCACCGCCGTGTCCGGGTGGGGCGAGGCCAGCGCGGTCGAGGCCGCGTGGGCGACGTGATGGCGGATGTGGCAGACCGCGGCGGGGTTGAGCCCGGGCACCGCGGTCGCCAGGAAGCGCGGCGCCCGTTCGGCATACATGGTGCGCAGGTGCTCCCAGTCCCGGTCGAGCCCGGCGGGATCGATCGGCTGCTCGTGCATCAGGGCCGGGTCGTAGGAGTATCCGATGGCGTCGATCTCCTCCGGCGCCAGGCCGCCGGCCTCGAGGCACCAGCGGATGGCCGAGGTCGGCAGCTCCCAGGTGGCGAACGGGACGGCCTGCTTGCCGTG